>DATAFJ010000070.1:0-65844 GCA_036257535.1 Vicinamibacterales bacterium
GAGCCTGGCCGGTCCCAAGCGGCCGCAGGATCGCGTCCCGCTGAAGCAGTCGAAGGCGAAGTTCCAGCAGGCGCTCGCGTCGATGCTCGCCGAGCGACAGGTGAAGCCGGCTGCGGCGCTGCACAAGTCGGATGACGCCACTGCGCCGTACGAAAGCGGCGGTGTAGCGGTCGCCATTGCCGACGAGCCCGCCGACGAAGCCACCGCGATCGACCACGGGTCGGTCGTGGTCGCGGCGATCACGAGCTGTACGAACACGTCGAATCCAAGCGTGATGATCGCCGCGGGCCTCGTGGCGAAGAAAGCGGTCGAGCGTGGCCTCTCGACGAAGCCGTGGGTGAAGACGAGCCTCGCACCGGGCTCGATGGTCGTGACAGAGTACCTGAAGATGGCCGGCCTGATGCCGTATCTCGAGAAGCTGGGCTTCAACCTGGTTGGCTACGGCTGCACGACCTGCATCGGCAACAGCGGTCCGCTTCCGGAGCCGGTCTCGACGATCGTCAGGGATCGCAACCTGATCGTGGCGTCGGTCCTGAGCGGCAATCGGAACTTCGAGGGCCGGATCCAGTCGCAGGTCCGGGCGAACTATCTCGCGTCGCCGCCGCTCGTAGTCGCGTACGCGCTCGCGGGGCGGATGCAGGTGGACCTGACGTCCGAGCCGATCGGTCAGGACCGCGACGGGACGGACGTCTATCTGCGCGAGCTGTGGCCGTCGGAGCGTGAGATCCAGGAAACGATGCTCTCCTCGGTCAAGATGCAGATGTTCCTGGAGAAGTACGCGCACGTCTTCGAGGGCGACGCGCGGTGGCGCTCGCTGCCCACGCCGACCGGGGATCGCTTTCTATGGGCGCCGGATTCGACCTACATCCGCAATCCGCCGTTCTTCGAGGGGATCACGCTGCAGCCCCTGCCTCCGTCCGACATCCGCGGCGCTCGAGTGCTCGCGCTGCTCGGCGACAGCGTGACGACCGATCACATCTCGCCGGCCGGCTCGATTCCGGCCGACAGCCCGGCGGGAAAGTATCTGATCGCGAGCGGTGTCCCGCCGCGCGAGTTCAACTCCTACGGCGCGCGCCGCGGCAATCACGAGGTGATGATGCGCGGCACGTTCGCGAACATCCGCCTGCGCAATCAGCTCGCGCCAGGGACGGAGGGCGGCTGGACGACCGTGCTGCCCGGCGGCGCGGTCACGACGATTTACGAGGCGTCGGTCGGCTACCGCGGTGCGGGCGTTCCGCTCCTCGTGATCGCCGGCAAGGAGTACGGCTCCGGCTCCTCGCGCGACTGGGCGGCGAAGGGGACCCTTCTCCTCGGCGTCAAGGCGGTTCTCGCCGAGAGCTTCGAGCGCATACATCGCAGCAACCTCGTCAACATGGGCGTGCTGCCGCTGCAGTTCAAGGAAGGAGACACCGCGGCATCGCTCGGGCTCACGGGCCGCGAACTCTACGACGTCGCCGGGGTCGTCGAAGGCCTGAAGCCGCGAGGCGAGCTGACGGTGCGCGCGACGTCGGACGAGGGGAGCATGAAGGAGATCCCGGTCGACGTGCGGATCGATACGCCGGAGGAGCTCGTGGCGTTCCGGCACGGAGGCATCCTTCCGTACGTGCTCCGGCAACTCGTGCAATCCTGACGATCTGCACGCACGGCAGCCATGTTACGGACCGGGGACGTCAAAGCGAAAGCGTACGATCTCGGGTTCGATCTGTGCGGCATCGCGCCGGCGGAAGTTCTTTCGGAAACGAGGCACTTCCAGGACTGGCTCGCCCACGGTTATGCCGGAGAGATGGCGTACCTGTCGCGCAGCGCGCAGCGGCGGATCGATCCGCGGCGCGTCCTGCCGTCCGCTCGATCGATCGTCTCGCTCGGCATCCTCTATAACACCGACCGGCCCTACTCAACAGAGGACCACCGCACCGGCGGCGCGTCGATCGCCCGCTACGCGTGGGGCGACGACTATCACTCGGTGATAGCCGGGCGGCTCGACGCACTTACCGGTTGGATACGCGATCAGGCCGGCAGCGAAGTGGAATGCAAGGCCTACGTCGATACCGGCCCGGTGCTGGAACGGCAATACGCGCAGCGCGCCGGCATCGGATGGATCGGCAAGAACACATGTCTGATCAATCCGGAGCTCGGCTCCTGGATCTTTCTCGCCGAGATTCTCTGCAGTCTTCCGCTGGATCCGGATCCGCCGGCGCTCGATCAGTGCGGCGAGTGCACCCTGTGTCTGGAGGCCTGTCCCACGGACGCCTTCGTCGAGCCGCGAGTGCTCGACGCCACGCGCTGCATTTCCTATCTCACGATCGAGCTCAAGGGCGCCATATCGGAGGCTCGGCGGACGGACGTAGGGACGCGGGCGTATGGGTGCGACGTCTGCCAGGAAGTGTGCCCGTGGAACCTCGGCCGGCCGGCGCCCGTGTCGAGCGACGCGGCCTGGCTTCCGCGCGCGGCGCTCGACGGGACCACACTCACTGCGTTGTGGCGCCGAACCGATGCCGAGCTGGCGGCTCTGATGGCAGACAGCGCGATGAGCCGCGCGGGCGTGAGGGGACTTCGCCGGAACCTGGCGGTCGCGATCGGCAACTCGAACGACACCGAGGCGCTCGAAGCGCTGAACGATGTGGACGCGTCGGTTGCGCCTTCGCTGGCGGATCCGATGGTGGCCGAGCACGTCTCCTGGGCGAAGGATCGACGGTAACGCACACAAATCATGAAGCGCCCAGGTGGCAAGGCGCCGTTTTCAGCCGCCGACCTCGTTCCCGATCGGCCGACCCTCCCGAAAGTGCGCGCGGCGGCTGCCACCTGCAAGGCGTGCGACCTGTGGCGGCTCGGCACACAAACGGTGTTCGGTGAAGGGTCGAGAACAGCACGCCTGATGCTGGTAGGCGAGCAGCCGGGGGATCAGGAAGATCTGGCGGGCCGCCCGTTCGTCGGCCCCGCGGGACGCGAGCTCGACAAAGCGCTCGCCGAAGCCGGTATCGACCGGAGCGACGTCTATCTCACTAACGTCGTCAAGCACTTCAAGTGGGAGCCGCGCGGCAAGCGGCGCATCCACAAGAAGCCGAACGCCACTGAAGTCTCGGCCTGCCGTCCGTGGCTCGAGACGGAGATTGCACTGGTCAAGCCGAAGGCACTCGTGTGCCTCGGCGCGACCGCGGCGCAGGCGCTGCTCGGACGTGATTTCAAGGTCTCGGAGCGTCGCGGCGACCGTGTCCAGTCGCCGCTCGCGCCGGTCGTCTCCGCGACGGTTCACCCGTCGAGCATTCTCCGTGCGCCAGACGACGAATCACGGCGGGAAGAAAGAAAGCGCTTCGTCAAGGACCTCAAGCGCATACGCGAATACCTCTCAAGTACGAAGCACGAAGTTCGAGGTTCGAAGTAGCTTGGAAGTTCTAAGTAAGTTGGAGGTTCTGAATCACTTCGAACTTCGCGCTTCGTACTTCGTACTTGAGCAGAATCCCGATGAGCGAAGACAATAGTAAGTAATGGGTCTGGCTCCCACGCTCCTGCTCTCCATGCCGCAGCTCGTCGATCCGAATTTCGCGCGAACGGTCGTGCTGCTGTGCGAGCACGCGCCCGAAGGGGCCTTCGGGCTCGTGCTGAACCGTCCGACCGGCGTCACCGCGGCGAGCGTCGTCCGGCTCGACCCGCCGATTGCGGAGGGAGGCGGCCTCACTCTCTGGATGGGTGGGCCGGTCGAGCCGCAGCGCGGGTGGATTCTCCTCGGCGATCAATCGCAGGCGAGCGACGCGCGCCGGATCGCGGACGGCGTCTACCTGTCGGCGTCGCCCGTGCTCCTGCGGCGCGTACTCGAGGAACGGCCCGCGCCACGCGCGCGAGTGCTCGCCGGCTACGCAGGGTGGGGACCCGGACAGCTCGACAACGAGCTGGCCGAGTCTTCCTGGCTCATCGCAGACGTCCAGCCGGATCTCATCTTTGACATCGACGCCGACGTCATGTGGGAAACGGCTATCCGCCGCCTCGGCGCCGATCCCACGGCGCTTCAGATGAGCCGCGGCGTGCACTAGGCAGGCGCTGAACGCAGCCCTGAAGGGCTGCGCTGCAAGTCCAGGTCACTTCCCCTGAATGATCGACAGGAGCTTCTGCCGCGCGAGGTCGTCGTCACGTTCTCCCAGCTCGCGAACGAGGATCTCGCGGACGTCCATGTTCGGAATCGAGTCGAATAGCTCGATGAGCATCTTCGTTGGCGCCTCGTCGGCAATCGCGCGGGCCGCCGCCTCGCGAAGCTCAGGATCGCCGTCGCCGCGCATGATCGACACCAGTTTCTGCTGAGCGGCGGCGTCGGACCGATCTCCGAGCTCGCGAAGGATAACCTCCTTCAGCTCGGGATCCTTCTGCGCGTCGTACATCGCGATGACGGCGGTCGTGTCGCCTTGCTCGGCCAGCAGGCGAACTGCCGTCTCCTGCAGTTCCTTATCGGTCTCGCGGCTCGCGACGTCCGCCAGCTTCTTTCGTGCCTCGGCGCTGTCGCGATCGCCGAGCTCCCGCAGAATCAGCTCGCGGTGCTCGGTGTTTTTCTCGCCGTCGTATAGCGCGACCAGCTTCGGTATGTCGGCATCTTCCACGAGCGCCCTGAGGGCGAGCTCGCGCAGTTCGGGATCGATCGCCGGCCGCGTTTCCTGGGCCGGAGCCTGTACGACGAGGAGTGCTGCGACTACGACACCAAACATGTCATCCTCCTTAGTTCCTCAGAATCTCTTCGAAGAACGCGAGCGCTCTCGCGTCCCTGCTTTGTCCGAGCCAGAACATTGCCTGTTTGCGGACGACCGGGTTCCGGTTGGTCCGGGCGATGTTTATCAGCAGCGGCACGCCTTCATCTTTCGGCAGCTGACTGAGCGCGAAGACCGCGCGCTTCTTGACATCGGTCTCCGGGTCCTTTTCGATTGCTTCGGTGATGGTCTCGGCCGCCTTGCGGCCCGCTTTCTGCGCGAGCCAGAAGAGCGCTTCGCCGCGAATCGCTGCGCTTGGATCCCGCTTGGCGAGTTCGATGATCGTCGGAATGGCTTCCGCGTCGCTGCTCTGCGACAGGGCGAAGACGGCGCTTTTCCGGAACGCGATGCTTGGGTCATCCGCGACCAGCCGGCGCAGGGTTTCGAACCCTCGACGCCCGCGGGCCTGGCCCATCCAGAACGCCGCCTTCTTGCGTATGTGGTCCGGGCGGTCACGCCCGGCGAGCGTGTCGAGCGCCGCGTCAGCGGCGGGATCGCCGTGAAGCGCGATAGCAGTGATTGCACCATCGACGACGCGGTCGCGCCGCGTCTCCGTCGAGGGCGGCGCGGGGACGACCGTCATGAGGAGCGCGACACTCTCTGCCGGCTTGACGTCGTCGATCCAGTGCACGGAACGGCCGCCGGCGTCGATCGCGCACTCTTCCGAGAACACGCGCACGCGCTCGATCGCGCCTGACACGATCCGGTAGAACACCGAGAACCGCGACGTCTCGAGCCTCACCGGCGCGGCGGCGGCGCTGCGCGTAATGGCGGTGCCGTCGTCCCGACCCGGTTCGAGGCCGCACGCGCCGCAGCAGGCGTCGCCCGATTTGCGAAAGACGACGCCGCCGTCCACCCAGGTGTTTCCTCCGTCCGAGCGCCAGCAGCACATGACGCGATCGCCATCCACGACGGGCACCGCGTACGCGATCCAGAACGGTTCGTCGCTGATTCCGGGGGCCCCTGCCCCCCGACCGGCGCTCTTCACGAGCGGCCGGAACGTCCGTTCGAGGCCGGCCGCGCCGTCGTGCCGCGTCACCTTGCCGTTGTCGATCCTGACCTGCGCGGCGGCCGGCGCCGCCGCGGCGATCAGGCATGCGAGGACGAAGCTGGTGCGGGTCATTTGTCGATCAGCTCCGTCAGGTAGTCCAGCGCGGCCTTCGACCGCATCAGCGAGAGCTTCGACACGATCTCCTTCTTCATCGTCATGTCGCTCTCCTTGCGGGCGAGGGCGACGAGCCCCTCGGCGTTGTTCTGAATGAAGAGCCCCTGGATGACGGCCTTTCTCATTTCTGGATCTTTGTCGGTGTTGTAGATCTCGACCAGCGCGTCGGCCGTTCGCTTCGATCCCATCAGGCCGAGATTGCGGACCGCCGTGCGCCGCAGCTCCGGATCGCTCTCGGTCTTGGCGAGCTGTATCAGGCGCTCGGCGTTGCCGCCGACGAACATCGCCTGGAGGATCTGTTTCTTCACGTCGCGCGACGACTCTTTCGTATAGAGCTGCCAGAGCTCGTCGTGGGCCCCCATGACGCCGAGCTGACGGACCGCCTCGGCTCGGAGCTCCGGCTCCTTCTCGGTCGTCGCCGCCGTCAGCAGCTTCTGCCGCTCGCCCGAGACCATGAAGGCGTGCATGATGCGGCGTTTGACGTCGACGTCGGAGCTGGTCTTATAGATGTCGGCGAGCAGATCGCGGCTTTCCTGTCCGCCGTGAATGCCGAGGAACTGAATGGCGCGCCGCTGCAGATCCGGGTTCGCCTCGCCGCGCGCGATCTTGCCGATAATCTGCCGCGCCGCCGGCGAGTCGCTCTGCGCGAGGACGAAGAGCGCGCGCGACTTCACGCGGGGGGTGTTGTTCCCGGCCAGCAGCTTCTCGAGCATCGGCAGCGCCCGCTCCGAGTCCTGACCGAGAAGGCCGTTTATGGCCATCAGTTTCAGTTCCTCGTCTGCCTGTCCTTCGGGATTGACCTGACCCGTGCCGGTGCCGCGCCGCACGTCCGCCTCGAGCGCCTTCGCCTGTGAGACGTAACGGCTGTTTGGATACGACTTGATCAGCTCGGCGATCGTGGCGAGCGACTCCGCGCGCTGGCCGAGCCGGTTCTGCGCGTAGGCCTTCCAGTACATCGCGGCGTCGGCCTTAGATCCGCGGAGGCCGATGACGCGGCTGAAGCGCTCGACCGCCCGGTCCCACCGATCTTCGTCGAGCGCTTCGAGACCGTCGTCGTATGCGTCGTTCTCGCGCTCGCGGGCCTCGCGCGCCCGCTCCTTCTCGCGGTCTTCGCGCTGCGTACTCCAGTCGGTGAACGGCGCGCCAGCCCATGCCGACGCCGACGTCGGCGCCGCCGTCAGCAGGACCGCCCCCAGAATTATGGGTATGTAAGTCCGATAGCTCATGATCCAGTTGTTCCTTTTGCAGTCGTTAACTTGTCTAAGAGATCAGCCGCATCCGCCGTGCGATATCCGCGCGCTGCCGTTCGCGGAGCTCGGACGCCGTGACCTGTACCTTGAAGAGCAGGTTGCCCCGCTCGATGCGGTTCCGCATCGATTCCATGTCCGCTGCCTCGAGCGTGGACGGGCCGCCTGCGACTTCGGTGAGAATCAGATCGAGCTCGTCGAGCAGTGAAACGACGGCCTGGTTTCCGAGGGTCTGAGCCGTCTGTCGGTAGAGCCGGTTCTCGGACGCCAGGTCCTCCGCGCGAAGCTGTTCGGCGGTGATGTCGACCGTGCCGCGGCCCTGTGCATTCATCAACTCCACGAGCACCAGTTCGGTGCGATCGAGATGCTCGCCCACGGCGGCGAGGAGCAGCCGCTCGCGCAGGTCGCCCGTCGCCGGCGGGGTCGCGCGCGGCGCTTCGCCGGGAAGAGCCGCGTTTCGCGTCAGCGTCGATCCGTCCGGCGGAACAGACCTGGTCGCGCGCCACAACGCGCCAGCCAGGAACGCGATGACGACGAGCGCCGCGACGCCACTTGCCAACACCCAGCGGGGAATCAACGCCGAATGCCCGATGCCAAATACCGGATGGCGAGAGCCGAATGCAGACGAGCGTGCCGGCTTGCTCGCGCGGAGGCCCGGCCGCAGCCGCGACCACACCTCGCCTTCGAAACCGTCGGCCGGCTCCGGAACCGGCGTCTGCTCGATCGCGCGCAGCACGCGCTCGAGCCGCGCAAAGCTCTCACGGCACGCGGTGCACTCACGCATATGGCGCTCGAGGAGGCCTGCATCCGGCCCGACCAGCTCGCCGTAGTAGTGGAGCACCAGCTCGTCTTCGTGTGGGTGGCTCATGATGATGTCGTCACGAATGGTTCCAGCGCCGCGCGCATCTTCCGCACTGCGCGAAAGATGCTGTGCTTGGTCGCATTGGTCCGAAGGTTGAGCGTCTGCCCGATCTCGTCGATCGACATGCCCTCGAAGTGACGCAGCGTGAACGCGGCGCGCTCCATCGGGCTCAGTCGCTCCATCGCTTCGACGACGCGCTCCTGAATTTCAGCGCTGAGGGCCAGGCGCTCCGGCTCGTTCGCTCCGCCGCCATGTGTTGTGACGGCCGGCCCGAGCGTGTCGAGCGACTCGGCATCGTGCGCGTCTTCGCGCCGCGGGCGGGCACGCATCAGGTCGATCGAACAGTTGACGGTGATCCGGTGGAGCCAGGTGCCGAAGTTCGCGCGCGACTCGAATCGATCCAGCTGCCGATACGCACGCAGAAAAGCTTCCTGCACCACGTCCTCCGCGTCCTGGACGCTGCCGGTCATCCGGAGCGCCAGCCTGTAGATGCGGCGGCTGTGACGGTCGACGAGGTCTCGAAACGCGTCGGCGTCCCCGGCTTGCGCCCGGGCGACCGCTACAGCGTCGCTCTCTGGCATCTATCAGGCTTAGACGGCGGCCGAGCCGTACGGTTAGCCCGCCTCCGCGCTCCGCTGTGGCTGCAACTCGTTGCCACGCTTCGTGCTACGGCTGGAAAGTCGCTAACAATCGCTCGATCCCCACGTCGAGCGGAGTGACGCGGTAGCCGAGCTCGGCCGATGCACGGGCATGGCCGAGCGGCCAGTCGCGTGTCAGGATATCGACCGTGCCGCGCGTCAGGAGCGGCGGCCGGCCGGTCACCCGTGCGCGGGTCTCCTCGAGCGCGCCGGCGATGCGGGCGAGCGCGGGCGGGATCCGGCGGGGGAGTGCCAGGCCGAGGCGGTCGCGAGCGATCTCGAACGGACGGATCTGCGGCGCGTTCTCGCCGCCCAGTTCGTAGCGCCCCGTGACGTCCGTCCGCTCCGCGGCCTCCGCGTGCGCCGCCGCCACGTCATCGACGTACGCAAACGACCAGATTCGCTCCGGACCGAGCAGACCCGGCAACCGTCGCGCGCGATGATCGGAGACCAGCCGGCCGACGAGGTTGCCTTCCGTCTGCGTGCCCGGCCCGTACACGACTCCAGGATAGAGCGCGGTGATCGGCAGCCCGTCCTCAATCGCGCGTCGCGCGATGCGGTCGGCGATTACTTTCGTGCGCTGATAGTCATTCCCTTCAATCGGACTGGCCGAACCGGCGGGCGGGAGCGCAAGGAACGACGAGGTGTACACGACCCGCGAGAGTCGCTGCGTACGCAAGATGCTCAGTACGTGCTCGAGCCCTCCGACGTTGACGGCGTCGAACTCGCCGCGGTCGCGGCGCCAGATTGAAACGAGCGCCGCCGTGTGACAGATCGCATCGACGCCGCGCGCAGCGCCCTCGAGCGACGTCCGATCCCGCACGTCGCCGTCAGCCGGGATCACACCGGCGGGCAGCTGTGACGCGGTCGCATGCCGGGAAAAACACACGACCTGATGGCCCCGCGCGGCCAGCGCCCGAACGATGGCCGCGCCAAGATAGCCGGTGCCGCCGGTGACGAGCACTCGCACGACACAAGAATACAGAATTCAGAATCCAGAATTCAGAATGAACCCTCCTAGATTCTGTATTCTGTATTCTGTATTCTCCCATGATGTTTCGGCGACAACGGACCGGCTCGGTGGTGTGCGCCTGCGGGCGGCTCGTGGGCGTGCAGGATGAACGGTGTCTCAACTGCGGCCGATGGAATCCCGGTCTCTGGGGCTTCGCGCCGGCGCTGCGGCGCTTCGGTAACGATTTCGGGTTCATCGACCTCGTGACGGGCGCGTGCGTCGTGCTGTTTCTCGCGATGCTGGGGCTCTCGGCGATGATCGGCCGCGGCGTCGGAATGGGCGGTCTCTTCGGACTGCTCTCGCCCGCGCAGGAAGCGGTGGTCGTCTTCGGTGCCGCCGGCGCATTCCCGGTCTTCAGGCTCGGGAACTGGTGGACGCTCTTCAGCGCCGGATGGCTCCACGGCGGGCTGCTGCATATCCTCTTCAACATGATGGCCATCCGCCAGCTCGCCCCGCCGTGCGCGGATCTTTATGGCCCGGCGCGGACAGTTATCATCTACGTGCTCTCGAGCGTCGGCGCGTTCTTACTGAGTTCAGCGATGGGGTATTGGTTCGGTCGAATCCCGTTTGTGGGGGGCGCGCAGCTGACGCTTGGGGCCTCGGGCTCGTTGTGCGGCCTCGTCGGCGCCATCCTGTACTACGGCGAGCGTGGTGGCAGTCAACTGATTCGCAGCCAGATCGGCGGCTACGCCGCCGGTCTCCTGATGATGGGTTTTCTCCTGCCGGGCATCGACAACATGGCGCACATCGGCGGCTTCGCGGGTGGTTATCTCATCGGGCGCTGGCTCGATCCGCTGCGCCCGGAAAAGCTCGATCACGTGCTCGGCGCGATTGCGTGCCTCGCCGCCTGCGCGATTGCCATCCTTGCCTCGATTCTCGACGGCTTCGGTTATCTCTAGGGCCTGCGGATGCGCAAACCGGTCGTTCTGATCACCGGCGCGGGCGGAGAGATCGGTCACGGACTCATCGATCGGCTCTCGAGCGACCATTCCCGCGGCATCGTCACGCTGGACGTCAACCCGCTCGAACCGGCGCTCTCCGCCAGGGTTGCCAGGGAGTTCACCGGGTCGATCCTCGACCGCAGTCTCCTCGAGCGCGTGCTCGCCGAGTTCGACGTGCAGCTCGTGTTTCACCTGGCGGCGCTGCTCTCCACACGATCCGAGTTCACGCCGCGGACGGCGCACCAGGTGAACGTCGAGGGAACCCTGAACCTGCTGGAGTTCGCGCAGCACGAGGCCGAATCGCACGGACGCCCGGTCGTGTTCATGTACCCGTCCTCGATCGCCGCATACGGCTTGCCCGATCTGGCGACCAAGACCCGTGCCGGGCGTGTCTCCGAGGACGACTGGCTTCATCCAACGACGATGTACGGGTGCAACAAGCTGTACTGCGAACAGCTGGGTGCGTATTACGCACGGCATTACAAGCAGCTGTCGGCCGAGCCGCAGAGCGGCAGGGTCGACTTCCGCTGTCTGCGTTTCCCCGGCCTGATCTCGGCGACGACACAGCCGGCGGGCGGGACGTCGGACTATGCGCCTGAAATGCTTCACGCCGCGGCCCGGGGAGAGCCGTACGAATGTTTCGTTCGGCCCGACACGCGCATCCCGTTCATGGCAATGCCCGACGGCGTAGACGCGCTCATCGCGCTGGCGGCGGCGCCGCGCGAACGGCTCACCCGCACCGCCTACAACGTCAGGGCATTCAACCCGTCGGCCGCGGAGATCGGCGACGTGGTCGTGAAGGCATTCCCGAACGCACAGATTTCCTGGACCATCGATCCGCGCAGGCAGGGAATCGTCGACTCGTGGCCGGCCGACGTCGATGACGGGGCCGCACGAAAGGACTGGGGTTTTTCACCACGGTACGACTTCGACGGCGCGTTCGCGGACTATCTGATTCCCAGGATCAGGGAAAGACACTCGTAATACAGAATCTAGAATCCAGAATACAGAATCTAGAATCCAGAAGGCTCAGACCAGACCGGAGGCGGCGTGATTTCAGCCGCCGGCGTCGGTCCCGGATCGGTGCGGCCCGGTGTCGTCGAGACGCGACTGATGGCCCTGACCGTCATGTCGTGGTCGCACGTCATCTGACAGGAGAGGCGGACGCCGGTCAGGCCGCGCGCGGCGAGGACGGTTTTTTCCGCCTGGGTCATTCGCGCCGGCTCGCCGCTGACGAATTCCACGCGGCAGGTCGTGCAGCGCGCGTTCCCGCCGCACGCGTGCATCTGATCGATGCGGGCGTCCTGCTCAAGCGCGAGGACGAGACGCTTTCCTTCGGGCACGTCGAACGTCCCGACCTCTTCAACCGTCAGCTTTGGCATGGGCGCTCCTGAACGACTCGCACGATTCGCGAGTATATGCTGACTGGAGTGATTCCCGTTCCCCAGCTCCTGGAAGCGTACGCGACCGGCTTCTTTCCCATGTCGGACGGTGGACGCATCCGCTGGTACTCGCCCAACCCGCGCGGGATTCTCCCGCTCGATCGCTTCCACGCGCCGCGCAGGCTGGCGCGCGTCGTGCGCGGCGGACGCTTCGAGATTCGCGTCGACACGGCGTTCCGCGCCGTCATCGAAGCGTGCGCCGCCGAGCGCGACGAGGGCAGCTGGATCAGCGCCGAGATCGTCGAGAGCTACTGCGCGCTGCACCAGGCGGGCATCGCTCACTCCGTCGAGGCGTGGCGGGAGGGAACGCTCGCCGGCGGCCTGTACGGCGTCGCGCTCGGCGGCGCGTTTTTCGGCGAATCGATGTTTCACAAGGCCACCGACGCGTCGAAGGTCGCGCTTACGGCACTGGTCGCGCGGCTCCGCGAGCGCGGCTTCGCGCTGCTCGACATCCAGTGGGTGACGCCGCACCTCGAGACGTTCGGCGCGGTCGAGATCCCGCGCCGCCGCTATCTGATGCTGCTGGAGGAAGCGCTCCGGCTGCCCGCGACGTTCCGGTAGCGCAGGGCCTTGCAGCGCAGCCCTTCAGGGCTGCCTCAGTGCACCGTGTAGGGTTCGCTCAGCGTGAACTCGGCGATCCGCACGTCGAACTCCTCACCACGCTGCGACACCATGCGATACGTGCCCCGCATCGTCCCGAACGGCGTCGGCAGGGGACAACCCGAGGTGTAGGTGAATGTCTGTCCTGGGCCGAGCACCGGCTGCTCGCCGACCACGCCCTCGCCGTGCACTTCCTCGATCTGGCCGTCGCCGTCGGTGATGATCCAGTGCCGGGTGCGCAGCTGCACGACCTCGGACCCTTGGTTTGCGATCGTGATGGTGTAGGTGAAGAACCACTGCTTCGCGGACGGGCGCGAACGCTCCGGCATGTACTCGGAAACGACGGTGACGCGAATTCCCCGCGTGAGAGCCTCGGAAGTGAACACGCCCGACAGATTATCGCAACAGGCTGACCTTCAGATAGCGTCCATTCGCGAGCTTCAGGTAATAGAAGCGCGCGGACGTCTCGCCCGAGGCGCGGGCCGCCGGCACATAGAGGTTGTATTTCGGCTGATCCGTCGTCTCGTTCGCCCGCTCCTCGAGAATCATCTCACTGTCGGCGATGTCTACGACCGGATCGTCGGGCGCTACGAAGAGCCGCTGCTCGTCGAGCGAGGCGACTTCCGTGCCGGGTGGTGGCGTCGACGCGAAGTAGTTCGTGTCGCCTTCGGCCGTCTTTCCGCTCGTCGCGCCAGGAACGCGTTCGACCGCGGCGCCTCCGGTGCCGACCGCTTCGGTGTTCGCCCGCCCGGGGTTCGCGCCGTCCGGTTGGCCTGCGAAGATGAACCACACCAGCAGTGCGAGAAGGCCGGCAACGCCGATGATTGTTCGCAAGACCCATGCTGGCTGCTGCTTCATGAGCTCCTGAGTAGCAAACACGGGGCCATCGTTGGTACGATGTACAGTCCATGCAGCGTCCCGAGCCCGCACGGTTGAAGCCTGGAATCACAATCGGGGATCTGGGGGAAGGGGTAACGGCGGCGGACGCCACGACGCCGGATTCCCAACACCTCATCCGCGGCAAAGCGCTGATCTTCTGGGATCCCGCGAGCCTGCCGGGGACCAAGTTCGCCCGAAAACTCGACGCGATCGATACGGATCAGATAACGCCGGCCGCCGACTGCGTATCCGAAAGCCTCGAGACGCTCGACGAGCGATGGAAGGCCGGTTCGTTTCGCTACCTGATGCCCGACTTCCGCGCACGCGTACACCGCGGCGAGACGTTCGTCATAGCCGGCGACCGGTTCGCGATCGGCTCGTCGCGCGAGATGAGTCCCGCCGGCCTCAAGGCGGTCGCTGAAGAAGTCGGGCTCGAGCTGGTGATCGTCTGTGGCCGGAACATGGGGGATATTTTCCGCCGCAACGCGTTCAACCTGGGCCTGCACGTCGTTCAGAGCCCAGAGGCTGTGTCGGAAGCGCGCGACGGCGACGAGTTCTCGTTCGACCCCGTTACGCGCCGGCTGACCAACGAGACACAGGGGCGCACCTACGATCCGGTGCCCCTGAGCCCGAAGGAAGAGGAAATCCGGCGGAGCGGCGGGATATTCACCGTCGGCCGCCGCGAGTTCGCGCGCTCGGTCCAGACTCGACCGGTGGTCGACTGGCCCGACGAGCAGGCGGCGAAGCGGCTGACGACGACCGAACAGATTATCTGGGCGCACCGCGTGGACAAAGAGCTGAGGCCGGAGGACCTGAAGCCGGGGACGACGCTCCGCGTGTACGCCGATCTGCTGCCGGCGTCGGACGGCACGGCGCCGTTTGCGATTCACACGTTCAATCAGATCACCGGCGGCCGGACGATCTTCCCGCGCCAGGCCGCGATCGCGAACGACCACTTCGTCTTCACGGGTGTCGATGCCGACGAGAAGCAGACCGCGATCGGCCGTCAGTTCGCCGCCATGCACGGCATCACCAAGCCGTACTACGCCACGCCCGGCGACGGCATCTTTCACTTCTACTTCCCCGAGCAGGGACTCGTGATACCGGGTCAGTTCATCCCGGGCGCCGATTCGCACAGCCGCGCGTACGGCGCCTATGGCGCGGTTGGAATCGGCGTAGGCTCCACGACACTCGGTTTCGGCTGGGCGACCGGCTACGTGTACTTCACGCTTGCCAGGGCGCGCCGGGTCCTCTTCACGGGCCGGCTGCAGCCCTGGGTCGGCGGCAAGGACATCGTCCTGGAGCTCCTGCGCAGGTGGGGCGCGGCACAGTCGCAAGGAATGTCGGTCGAGCTCGTTGACGCGAACGGTCAGCTGCCGATCGCGTACCGGAACACGATCGCGAACATGATGGCGGAGGCCGAGGCGCTGAACGGTATTTTCGCTGCGGACGACGTGACGTTCGCGTGGTATCGGGAGAAGGCCGCGGCGTCGGGGATCGAAGCGCCCTCCTTTCCGTACCCGCGGATCGCGCCCGGCGCCGACGCCCGGTATGAGATCGATGAGACGCTCGATCTGACCGGCATCCGGCCGATGATTGCCAAGCCCTTCAGCCCCGGCAACGCGTTTCCCGCGGAGGAGGTCGCGCGCGAGCGAATCACGTTCGACAAGGCGCTGATCGGGTCCTGCACGAACGGCAGCTACGACGATCTGCTCCAGGCGGCGCTCGTGCTCCGGGCGGCCCGATCGAAAGGTGCGAGCCGCGTCGCACGGACCTTTGCGATTTTTCCAGGGTCTGGCGGCGTGGGCCGTCAGATCGAGACCGCGGAGCCCCGGCTTGGCGGCGAATCGATCGCGGACGTGTTTCGCTCGGCGGGCGGCGAGATCCGGCAATCGTGGTGCGGCCCCTGCTTCGGCCAGGGCCCGGACGCGCTGACGCCTGGGCAGCGCGCGATTACGTCGTTCAACCGGAACTGGCAGAACAGGATGGGCCTCGGCGGAGAGGGGTATCTGGCAAGCCCCGCCGTCGTCGCCTCGTCGGCGCTCCTCGGCTACATGGCGCCGCCCGGCGAGCTCGGGATCGAGTGGGAGCCGGAGCGCTACGAATGACGCTGCCGGCGGGGTCCCGCCTCGGGCCCTACCAAATCATCGAACGTCTCGGCGCCGGCGGAATGGGCGAGGTGTATCGCGCGATCGACACACGTCTCGACCGGCCGGTTGCGGTAAAGCTCCTGGCCGCCTCGCTCGCCGGTACTGACGATGGGCGACAGCGGTTCGACCGGGAAGCCCGCGCGATCTCGCGCCTCAGCCACCCGCACATCTGCACGCTCTTCGACGTCGGCCGCGAGGGAGAGCGGGAGTATCTCGTGATGGAGCTCGTGGACGGGGAGACGCTGCAGGCCAGGATTGCTCGAGGACCGCTGGCGCTCGACGAAGCCGTGGAGCGCGGGCTCGAGATCGCGGACGCGCTGGCCGCCGCGCACCGGGGCGGAATCCTTCATCGCGACCTTAAGCCGGGCAACGTCATGATCACCGGCTCGGGCGCGAAGCTCCTCGACTTCGGGCTCGCGAAGATGAACGAAGCGGCCTTGGCGGCGGGCGCGACGATGGCCACCGCAGAAACGCAGGCCGGGGCGGTCCTCGGGACCGTCGGGTACATGTCGCCCGAACAGGCTCGCGGCGCCGCGGTCGGACCGCAGACCGACCAGTTCGCGTTCGGCGCAATCCTCTACGAAATGCTCACGGGCAACCGCGCGTTCAACCGGCCCACGTCGTTCGAGACGTTGACCGCGATTCTCAAGGAGGATCCACCGTCGCTGTCGGTGCTCGCGCCGCACACGCCGCAGCCGCTCGCGTGGCTGATAGAGCACTGTCTCGCCAAGGATCCTGCGCGCCGGTTCGAATCCACCTCGGACCTGCTGCGCGACCTGCGCGCCATTCGCGAGCGGCTTCACGACGCACCGCGGCCCCTCCCGGATGCGCCGGCCTTCCGCGTACCGACACCGCGGACACCGCTTGTGGGGCGGGAACGGGACGTCCAGGCGGCTCGCAGGCTCCTGGACCAGCGCCACGTCCGGCTCGTCACACTGACGGGGACCGGCGGGTCTGGAAAGACCCGCATCGCGCTTCAGGTGGTGTCCGAATACGTGGCCGACGGAGCACTCGCGGCGTTCGTCCCGCTCGGCTCGCTGGCCGGTCCCGCCCTGATCGTCCCGACGCTCATCATGGCATTGGGCGCCACCCAGATCGAGTCGCGGTCGCCGCTCGACGCCCTCGCAACGTATCTAGACCGCGCCGGGCTGAGGCTGCTCGTGCTGGACAACTTCGAGCAGCTGCTGCCGGAAGCGGCGGAGGTCGTCTCCCGCCTCATTGCCGCCTGCCCGCGCCTGACGATCCTGGTCACGAGCCGCACCGTCCTGCGCGTCTACGGCGAGCATGAGATGGTCGTGCCGCCGCTCGCGTTGCCCGACCCGCGGACGGCGGCGCCCGAGGCGCTTGCGAGCTCGGCCGCCGTCGCGCTCTTCGCGGAGCGCGCCGCCGCGGTCAAACCTAGCTTCGCGGTGACGGCCGAGAACGCGACGCTCATCGGCGAGATCTGCGCGCGCGTCGACGCGCTGCCGCTGGCCATCGAGCTGGCCGCGGCCCGTACGAAGCTGCTGTCCCCATCGGCGATCCTGAAGCGACTCGAAAGCCGCCTCGAGCTGCTCACGTCCGGCGCGCAGGACCTCCCGGAGCGACAGCAGACGCTCCGCGCGACGATCGAATGGAGCTTCAGCCTGCTCACGCCGCCCGAGCAGAAACTGTTCAGGAGGCTCGCCGTCTTCGTCGGCGGCGCGGCGCTCGACGCGGTGGAAGCGGTCGGCGACACGCGCGGCGACCTCGGCATCGACGTGCTCGAAGCCGTGTCGTCGCTCGTCGACAAGAGCCTTCTCGAACAGCGCGAAGGGCCGGACGGGCAGGCCCGGTTCCGCATGCTCGAGACGCTCCGCGAGTACGCGCGGGAGCGCCTCGAAGCGAGCGGCGAGGCCGACGAGGTCCATCGCGCCCACGCCGCCTATTGCATCGTCCTGGCCGAAGAGCCGGCGGAGGCGTCGCCGCAGCGCGACAAGCGGGCGTTCGAACAGTTCGACGTCGAACGGGACAACTTCCGCGCGGGGCTCAAGTACTTGATCGGTGCCGGGAACGCCGAGTGGGCGCTGCGGCTCGGGCTCGCCCTGTTCCAGTACTGGGAGTCGCGCGATCAAGCGGGCGAGGGGGCCGAATGGCTCACCGCGATTCTCGCGTTGGCACCGCGGGCACGAACGCGCGAGCGCGCGACGGCATCGATGTACCTCTCGGCCCTTCTCACACCCCGGGGCGAGTACGAACGGGCGCTCGCGGCCGCGAACGAGAGCGCCGCGATCCATCGCGAGCTGGGCGACATCGCAGGCGAAGCGGCCGCCGTGAACGCGCGTGGCGTCATCGAACTCCGCCGGGGCAACTATCTCGAAGCCAGGCGCTCACTCGAGGAGGCGGCCGAACGCTTCCAGGCGTGCGGCAGTCCGGCCGGACTCGCCCTGACACAAGCCAATCTGGCGACGGTCCTGAGCGAGCTGGGAGACCATGCGGCGGCGCTGGCGCAGCTCGAGGAAGTCGGCCGCTTCAATCTCGCCCACAATGACCTGTTCGGCGTGGCCCTGAACCACAGCTTGAAGGCGGACGTTTTTCGAAACCTCGGTGAGCCCGAGCGGGCACGAGAGAGCCTTCAGCGGGCGCGCGCCCTGTTCAAGCAGGTTGGGTTTTCGCACGGCGTCGGGCGGACGCTGGTCGACCTGGCGCGGCTCGCGCGAGAGCAGGGCAGTGCCGCAGAGGCCCAGGCGCTGCACGTGGAAGCGATCGACATCTACCGCAGCGTCAACCATCGCCTCGGGGTCGCGCAGGTGTTCGAGACGCTCGCCATATTCGCGGCGCATGACGGCCGGCCGCGGCGCGCGTTGAAGCTAGCGGGCGCGGCCGCGGCGCTGCGGCAGGCCGCGACCGTCGTGGCCAGCGCGTCCGAGCGGGCGCGGCTCGACCCCTGCGTCGAGGCCTCTCGCGCGAACCTCGACCCGTCCGCCGGCGCCGCCGCGTGGATGGAAGGCTGGACCGCGCCGCTCGACGCGATGGTGAATTACGCGAGCCGCGGCGACGAAGACTGATCTCAGCGACCGGAGGTCGGATCGATCAGTCGCCTGACCGCCGTCACGCGGTTTGCCGGAAATCCTCCCCGCCGCGCGTGCTCCCGCACCGTTTCCTCGTCCGGCGCGATGTAGACGCAGTAGATCTTGTCGTCGGTCACGTAACTGTGCAGCCACTGAATCTTGGGACCCAGGCTGTCCAGGGCGCCGATCGATCGGACTGAGATCTCGTGCAGCTCGTCTTCGGTGAGCTTTCCAGCATTCGGAACTTCGCGCTCGATGACGTACTTGGGCACCCTGCCTCCTCGGGCTGCTGCGGGGAAGTCTGTCGAAGATATCCGCGCGCTACGGTCAGGTCAACCCGCAAGGTAGAATCTCGAGCCATGGAATGGCTGACTAACCCCGAGGCCTGGGTGGCTCTCGCGACGCTGACCGTGCTCGAGGTCGTGCTCGGCGTGGACAACGTGATCTTCATCTCGATTCTGTCCGGCAAGCTGCCGCCCGCACAGCAGCAGCGCGCGCGGCGGTGGGGCCTGTTCGCGGCGATGTTCATGCGCATCGCGCTCCTCTTCTCGCTCGCCTGGATCAGCCGCCTGACGACGCCGCTCTTCAGCGTGTTCCGGTGGGAGCTCTCCGGACGCGATCTGATCCTGCTCGTCGGCGGGCTGTTCCTCCTCGGCAAGGCGACGTACGAGATTCACGACAAGCTGGAAGGCGAGGGGGAGCACGCCGCGGCGCGCGTTGCGGCATCTTTCGTATCCGTGATCGTTCAAATCATGCTGCTCGACATCGTCTTCTCGCTCGACTCGGTCATCACGGCGGTCGGCATGGCGGAGCATCTCTGGGTCATGGTGACGGCGGTCGTCCTGGCGGTCGCGATTATGATGGTGTCGGCCGAGCCGGTCAGTGATTTCGTCCATCGCCACCCGACGGTCAAGATGCTCGCCCTCAGCTTCCTGCTGCTCATCGGCCTCTCGCTCGTCGCGGAAGGACTGGGCCACCACATTCCCAAGGGATACATCTATTTCGCGATGGGATTCTCGGTGTTCGTCGAGATGATCAACCTTCGCATCCGCGGGCGTGGCGTCCCGGTCGAGCTTCATGAGCCGTATGCGGCGGCGCAGCAGCCGCGTCGCGGCCATTAGGGCCGGGTCGGAGACGTGGCGCCCGGGGCCGGCGTCTTATAGGATTACTTCCTTCTTTGTGAGGTGTACTTCATGAAGCGCGTGATGACACTCGGAATGCTGGCCTTCGTGCTGGGTGCGGCGGCGGCGGGGGCTCAGACGACGCCCGCGGCTGCCCCTTCGGCGCAGGCCGGAGATGACGTCTGGACCATCGATCCCAATCACAGTGCGGCGCATTTCGCCGTCAGGCACATGATGGTGTCGACGGTGCGCGGCTCGCTCGGCTCGGTCAAGGGAACGGTGCGGTGGGACGGGAAGGCGGCGAAATCGGCGCAGGTGGACGCGACGATCGACGTTACCGGCATCAACACCGCGAATCAGAAGCGCGACGACCATCTGCGCAGCCCCGATTTCTTCGACGCGGCGACGCATCCGGCGATCACCTTCAAGTCCAAGCGCGTCGAGCCTGCGGCCGACGGCCGGTTCAAGCTCGTCGGCGACCTGACGATTCGCGGCAACACGCGCGAGGTCGCGCTCGACGTCGAGGGACCGGCGGCGCCGATCAAGCAGAAGGACGGCAGGCTGCGCAGCGGCGCTTCCGCCACCGGCAAGATCAGCCGGAAGGAGTTCGGCATCGTGTGGAACAACCTCACGGAGACCGGCGGAGCGATCGTCGGCGATGAGGTGCAGATGACGATCGACGTGGAGCTGATCAAGCCGGCCCCCACCACGTCCTCTTCAGGACAGTAGAGGTATTTATGGCCGCCCGTCCGACCTGGAAAGGCTTCCTCAAAATCAGCCTCGTCAACGTACCGGTGCGCGTCTTTCCGGCGACGGACGCGGCGGCCACGATTGGCTTCAACCAGCTCCACCGCGACTGTCAGACCCGAATCCAGCAGAAGCGGTGGTGCCCCTCGTGCGAGCGCGAAGTGGCCAACACTGAGCTCGTGAAGGGCTACGAGTTCGAGAAGGGACGCTACGCAGTGCTCGAAGAGGAGGACATCGCGAAGGTCCGGCCGGAGTCGACGCGCGTCATCAACCTCGTGCAGTTCGCCGACGCCGCGAGCCTCGATCCGATCTACTTCGAACGGCCGTATTACCTCGCGCCCGACGGGGCGGTCGCGGGCGAGGCCTTCGCGGTCTTGCGTGAGGGCATGAAGGGCATGGCCGGCATCGGCAAGCTCGCGCTGTACGGCCGCGAGTACCTCGTTGCCGTGCAGCCGCGCGAGAACGGCCTCGTGATGTACACGATGCGTCACGCCGCCGAGATCCGGAGCATGGGTGCGATCGACGAGCTCGGCGACGTGCCCGCGAAGGTGAAGCCGGACGAGGTGAAGCTCGCCAAGCAGGTCATGTCCACCTTCGAGGGTGAGCTCGACATGCGGGAATACCGCGACGAGTACCAGGAAGAGCTCCGCAAGGTGATCGACGCGAAGATCGAGGGCCGCGAGGTCGCCGAGCCGGTCGAGGAAGCGCCGCCCAAGGTCGTCAACCTCATGGAAGCGCTCCGCAAGAGCCTGGATTCGGTGAAGAAGAAACCGGCGGCTGCCAAGCTGACCAGGATCCAGAACTCGGACTCTCGGGCACAGAAGAAGCGCGCCTCGAGGTGAGCGGCGCGCGTAAATGATCCTTCTCGTCCTCATGTTGATGCAGACGGCGACTCCGCCGTCTGCCGTTCCTCCTTCCGGTTACGTCCCCGAGCGCGTCTACGATTCCACTCGCGACCGTTTTACCGACTTCGAGGCCATGCTCGCCGAGGTCTCGCGCGCGGACGTCCTGTTCGTCGGAGAGCAGCACGACGATCCGAATACGCACCGTCTCGAGCTCGCGATCCTCGAGGGGCTGAAGCGCCGCCGCGCCGACCTGTCGCTCGCGCTCGAGATGTTCGAGCGAGACGTCCAGGAGCCTCTGTCGTCATATCTCGAAGGGCGGCTCGGCGAAGACGAGTTCCTCTCGCGTTCCCGTCCGTGGCCGCGGTATGCGGCCGACTACCGCCCTCTCGTGGAGTTCGCCAGGGCGCACCGGTGGCCGATCCTCGCGACGAACATGCCGCGCCGGCTGGCGTCGGCAGTCGCGAAGGGCGGCCTCGACGCGCTCGCGTCCAATGACGACCGCTCGCTGTACGCCGCGGACGAGTGTCCACGGGACGACTACTTCGATCGGTTTGCGGAGAGCATGTCGGAGCATCCGATGCCTGGCGCCGAGAAGCTGACGGACGCCGAGAAGCAGTCCATCGTCGAGCGCTTCTATCTGGCGCAGTGCCTCAAGGACGAGACGATGGCGGAGTCCATCGCGCGGGCGCGTGCGACGAGCGGCGCGCTCGTCGTGCACGTGAACGGCGCGTTTCACAGCGACTTCGGTGATGGTGTCCCCGAACGGGTTCGGCGGCGGCTGCCGCAGGCACGGCTGGCGGTGATATCGATCCTGCCGGTTGATGATCTGGACGCCGTCGCGCCCACCGCGGACGATCGAAAGAGGGCAGACTACGTCGTTTACACGCTAGCGCCGTCCAAGTAGTGCGCCGCGCACATCAGCGCAGCCGTTCGGGCATGTCCGCGACGACGTAGGCCATGACGGCGAGCGCGGCGGTGGCGCGGGCGATTTCGTCCGGCGCGATGCGGTCGATCGTATCCGCCGGCGTGTGGTGAATCAGGAAATAGTTGCCGTCGACCGTCAGTGACATCGCGGGAATCTGACCGGTCTCGACGCTGGGCCCGATGTCGGCGCCGCCTCCCTGCGGTCCTATCCGGTGCGCGTCGATCCCGCCGAGCAGCGTTCCGATGCGCTCCACGATCCTGCGCGCCGCGTCGCTGCCGGAGAACCCGAACCCGGTGGGGCGGAAGACGCCGGCGTCGGACTCGATCATCAGCACGTGGTTGGATAATTCAGCCCTATACCGGTCACGGTAGGCGAGTCCCCCTCGAAGCCCGTTCTCTTCGTTCGTGAACAGGACCACGCGGAGCGTGCGGCGGGGGCGCAGCCCCAGGCTCTTCACGATTCGCAGCGCCTCCCACGTCGCAATGCACCCGCCCCCGTCGTCTGTTGCGCCTGTGCCGACGTCCCACGAATCGAAGTGGCCGCCCACGACGACGACTTCTTCCGGGTTGTCGCGCCCGCGGATTTCCGCGACGACGTTCGCGGATTCGACATCGGGGAGAAAGCGCGCCTCCATGCTGAGGCGGACGGTCACGCGCGTCCCGCGAGCCTGCAGCCGCTGCAGCCGCTCGGCATCTTCGGCGGCGATCGCGGCCGCGGGGATGCGCGGCGAGCCATCGGCATACCGGAGGGCGCCAGTGTGCGGCGTTCTCAGGCCCGGCGGGCCGACCGATCGCAGCAGCATCGCGACGGCGCCGAGCGCGGCGGCCCGCGACGGCCCGTTCGTTCGATACTGCACCGTCTCGCCGTACGACGTGAACGGCACGTTGAACACGACGATGCGGCCCTTCACGTCGGCGGAGCGCCCCTGCAGATCGGCGAAGCTCTGCACGACGAGCGTTTCGGCAACGATGCCGTCCGGCGGCGTGCCCACGCTTCCGCCGAGACCGAGCATCGCGAGCGGAGAAGGGATCGGCGAGACGATCTGGGCACTCTCCCGGCCCCGGATCCATCGCGGCACCATGACCGGCTCCGTGCGCACGTTCTCGAGGCCGTCACGCTTCATCGCCTCGGCCGCCCACTCGATGGCACGCTCAAGGTTCTCCGAGCCGCTCAGCCTCGGGCCAAACGTGTCGGTGAGTTCGGCGAGCCGATCCCAGGCGCGCCGGTTGCCGGTCGCCTCCGACACGATCCGCGCCGCGGTCTCGCGGTATGCCTCGAGCCAGCCGCCATCCTGGGCCGCGGAAGACGCGGCGAGCGCCGCGAAGATGAGGGAGCCGCCAACAACGATGCGCATGCGATGAGTACTATCACGAGCCACGGATTACACGGGCCGTCACGCTGCAGCCCGGCGGAGCCGGGCTGCGGTGCGCGCGGCGACGTGACGGCACGCCGATCCAGATCAGCGTAATCCGCGTAATCCGCGGCTCGTTGGTTTTGTGCTAAATGTGCTCCGTGGCACACCTTCTGGCGTTCGCAGCAGCTGCGCTCATCCTCGGCCAGGCGCCGGCGCGCTACTGGTGCCCGATGCATCCTGACGTGCGAGCAGACGAGCGGATCGCGTGCGTGCGATGCGGCATGACGCTCGCGCCGATCGACGCGAGCGCGTTCGACGAGAACGGCCTCGAGATCGATGTCAGCCGCGGCAGGACGCCAGGCGTGGTGGCGCTGTCGATCCGTGTCCTCGACGGCGATGAGACCGTGCGAGACTTCGAGATCGTCCACGAGCGCCCGTTCCATCTCTTCGTCGTGTCGCGCGACCTGTCGCACTTCGACCACGTCCACCCGGAGCCCGGCGCCGACGGAGTCTTCGGGATGGATCTGCGTGTCCCGCGGCCCGGTGTCTATCGCCTGGTCGGCGACTTCTATCCAAAAGGCGGGGTTCCACAGACCGTTCAACGAACGATCGTCACCCCGGGCTTCGACGGGCCGCTATTGCCGGCTGCGACGCCGCTCGAGCCGGATGCCCGCGAGAAGACCGTTTCCGGCCTGCACGTGGCGCTGGAAGGAGAGCCGCTCGTCGTCGGGCGTGAAACCGACCTCTCATTCGCCGTCGTCGACGCCGCCAGCGGCGAGCGGGTGACAGATCTTGAGCCGTTTCTGGGCGCCCCTGGACACTTGCTCGTGATGTCCGCCGATCTCGCGGACGCGATTCACAGCCATCCGGATACTCAGACTGGAACGCTGCCGCCCGGCGGAGCCCCCAGTCCCCAGCCCCTAGTCCCTTCAAGGATCATCTTCCAGGTTCGCTTTCCACGTCCCACGCACTATCGGATGTGGCTGCAGGTTCAGCGGCGCGGGGTGGTCGTTACGGTTCCGTTCACCGTGTCGGTCAGTGAGCCTGGCGTTGAGGGTCGCGCGAAATTAGAGCGGCAAGCCGGCAGCCGGGCGTCGAGCTCGTCACCGTGAGTGTCGTTCCGCGGCCCACCCGTTCAGGGTGGGCGAGCCAGTATGTCGTGCGACGCTCTGGGTCGTAACCCCGAACGAGCAGAAGGATCTCGGGCGCGCGGCCCGGTGCGCGCAGCGCGACCCCGAATGACTCGGCCGGCTCGCCGCCCTCGGGCCTGAGCCCCATGAGAACGCCGCGTCGCCGTATCGCAGACTGGCCGCAGGAGAGCGCGAGGGACGTGACGTCCGGTCGCGCCTCGCCTTGCGACCGCGTCAGCGGCTGCGTGGGCTGCGTCGGCGGCAGGTCGCGATCGTCCCCCCTGGGCGCGCCGCCGTCGGCCCAGGCCGCGATCAGGTCGACTTCAAACGGCGAGAGACTCGGATCGTTTGCGAACGCGCCGTAGCCGCGGACGGCGTTCCACGGCGGCATGCGCCGCGCGAGCACCTCTTCCTTGATGGCTTTCGCCCACGGGCGGGCTTCGCTCCACGTCGTGAGCGACATCGGGCCCTCGCCGTCCGGGCGATGACATCGCACGCAGCGGCGATCGACGATGCGTGAGATTTCGCGAGACCAGGTGATCGTGGTCGTAATACGTGGATGCGCGGCGACGAAGACCGGGATCGCGGCAAGCAGCGCGATCCCGGCCAGCACGCCCGACCTGAAGGTCGGGCCTACTTGGAGGCGGAGGTCGTCGGCGATGCGGTTGCCGGGCTGAAGAGCAGTCCCGAGTACTGCATTTCCTCCCACGTCTGATCGCCCCACAGCACCTGTACCTTCGGATCCGGATTGAACTTGTTCTTCGCCGAGTTGTCGTACCACGCGGAGGAGATCAGCTTCGCGCCCTTCGGTACGAGCAGCGGCTCGTCGAACATGTAGTACGTCTGCCAGTTGAAGTCGTACTTCGGGACCGCCAGGATCATCTTCGACGTGCCATCCGGCAGCTCGAGGCGATACTCCCACTTCTTCCCGCGCAGGTGCGTGTGCGGCAGAATGCCCCACACGAGGGCGTCCTGCACGAACGTCAGGTCTGCGTCCACCTTCACGTCGTCGGCGCCGGGCGGCAGGACGAGCCCGCCGTTGTAGAACGCCGTCGCACGGATTTCGTGCTTGGGCTCCTCCTTGGCGTAAATCAGACCCACCTTCGAGCGATCGGTGCCGGCGGTGCCATTCGTCGTGTAGTGCATCTGCAGCTCGATCGAGCCACCCGCCTCGAGACGAAGTGCCGTTCCGGCAGGAAAGGTCTGAGGATCGGTGCCGGGAGCGAAGCTGGCGATGAGGCGCCGCGGGCCAAGCTCGCGCCCCTTCGGCGGCCGTGAGCCCGGGGCCCGCTCTGCGATCTTCATCTGCGCCGGATTGGGCTGGAGCACCGGCGCGCGCTGCTTGTCGGGATTGGCGCGGTAATACACGAGCACGTGGTGGACCACGGTCTTGTTGCCGGGCCGAATCTCGATCGACTGCACGTGCTTCGGCTCGGTGAAGTTCGTCGGGATGTAGAACCACTCGTATTCGACCGTGCCCTCGGCCGGAATCGGATAGTCCTCCTGCATCTCGAACACGGCGTCGGGCTTGCCCATGCGCCAGCCGTCGGTGAAGGTCGGCACGGGAGGCGCCGCCTTCGGATCGCCTTTGGCCGCCCCGGTGTTCGCCCAGCGGATGAGCGTCTGGCGTTCCGTGTCCGTCAGCCGGCGCTCGTCGCGGAGTTTGAGAAGCGACGGGGCGGCGTGCCACGGAGGCATGTTGCCCTCGCTGACCTCGTCGCGAATCGCCTTCGCCCACGGGCGCGCCTCGTCGTAGGTCAGTAGCGACATCGGCGCGATCTCGCCCGGCCTGTGGCAGCCGACGCAGTTCTTATAGAGGATGGGGGCGACGTCGCTCGCAAACGTCGGCGCGTCCGGATCTCCTTTGGGGCGTGTGGATTGCGTCTGAGCGGACAGGCCAAGCGAGGTGGCCAGCGCGAGCGCGCCGGCCGCCATCAGGAATCTGGTGACACTCATGCCAACCTCAGGGCGTCGACGTCGACGCCGGTTTCTCGATTAACCAATAGACGAACCAGCTCCGGATGCGTTCCAGCCGGTCGACCAGAAGCCAGGGCTCACCGGTCCTGGAGAGTCCGTGTGACGAGCGCGGGTAGCGCACGAGCTCGGTCGGCACCTTGCGCTTCATCAATGCCATGAACCACTGCTCGCTGTCGCCCAGCGGCGTCCGCCAGTCTTCCTCCTGCATGATGATCAGCGTCGGCGCCTTGACGCTCTCGACGTAGGAGATTGGCGACAGCCGCCGATACAGCTCGCGCTGCTCCCACGGCTTTCCGAAGAACTCATATTCCGTCAGCCCCTGTGCGTCGGAGGTGCCGTACCAGCTTTCCCAGTTCGCAATCGATCGGCTGGTCACGGCGGCGGCGAAGCGGTTGGTGCGCGACGTCAGCCAGTTCGTCATGTAGCCGCCGTAGCTGCCGCCCGAAACGCCGACGCGTGTCGGATCGATGTCCGGATATTTCGCCAGCGCCGTATCGACGCCCTTCAGAAAGTCCTCCTGATCCATCTCGCCCCACTTGCCACGCGTCGCGTATGTGAACGTGTGGCCGTACCCGGTGGAGCCCCGTGGGTTCGGATACAGGACGAAGAAGCCGGCATTCGAGAGGATCGGGAACGTTCCAAACCACGTATTGCCGTACGCGCCGTGCGGCCCTCCGTGAATCTTGAGCACCATCGGGTACTTGCGTCCCGGTGTGTAGCCGACGGGTTTGACGAGCCAACCCTCGATTTCGGTTCCGTCCGCAACCTTCCACGCCAGCCGCTCGGGCTTCACGAGCGTCAGCTCGGACAGCCACGCGTCGTTCATCGTCGTCGCGCGCGCTTCGCCGCTTCCATCGCCGCGCGCGACGAAGAGTTCCGACACCATGAGCGGGTCGCTCGCCGCGAACGCGATCACCGAACCGTCTCGCGAGGTGGAGACGTCGGAGATCCAGCGGTCGCCCTTCGTCACCTGACGCGTCTTTCCTTCGACCGTGACCTCGAAGAGGTGCTGGTTCCCGCCGACACCAGCCTCGAAGCGCAGCGCCGTCCCGGCCGGCGTCCACGCCGGGGCGCTCGGCGCCAGGTCCCACGTGGATGTAACGTTCCGGGGCTGCCCGGCGAACCGGCCGTCCGTCCCGATTTCGACCACCATTACGTCGTTCTGGCCGCCCCGTTCTTTCATCTGGAGGAAGGCCAGCCGCTTGCCGTCGGGCGAGACGGCCGGCGAGGCCTCCGTCCCCGGATGTCCCGTGAGACGCCGGGGCTCGCCCCCTTCACGCGAGATGGCATAGATGTCTCCGGTCAGCTCGTCATTCAGCTCATCGTCTTCGCGCTCGTTCGCCGTGAAGAGAATCGTGGCGTTGTCGCCCGCCCATTCGACGCTCCGTACGGAGTACGGCAATGACGTGATCTGCCTGGGCTCTCCGCCTTCGGCAGAGACGACGAAAAGCTGAGATTTCTTCTCGATGGAGTAGTGGGGCAGGAACGTCAGCGTGCCGTCGCGCTTGTAGCGCGTGGAGGTGACCACCCGGCCGTCGAAGCGCTTCGCGTCGACCGTCTTCGAGACTGAGTTCGGCGCGATCCATCCGTCGCGCTTGTTCTTGTCCTTCCCCTCGTCATCACCCGCGTCGCCGCTCCCCGGCTGCTTGACGAATGCAATCCACTTCCCGTCGCGCGACCAGCTGGGCGGCCCTGCGACACCCTCCACGTGATGCGCCTCGCCGCCGGGCGCTGCCACGCGCGCGAACCAGACGTTGTTCGTGTCCTTTCCGCGACGGGACGTGAAGGCGATCGCGCCGCCATCCGGCGCCCAGCGCGCACCGGATGATTCCTCCGTGGGATCGGTGAAGCGGAACGGCTTGCCTTCCGGCGCGCCGTTCTTGAGCCGCTTCATCCAGATCTCTCGATGCCGTTTGTTGTCCTTTTCGACGACGGTCGTGACGGTGAACGCCACGTAATCGCCGGCGGGCGAAGTGGCGACCTCGCTGACCGTGACTTCCTTGTAGTAGTCCTGCGGAATCAGCCCGCGCTTCTGGGCCGCGGTCAACGCGGGAAGGCTCAGCAACGCGCAGACAGCCAACGAGATCAGCCGGTGCATGCGTCCTCCTGGGGGCTTCGAGTATAACGCCGGGGCATTTGTCTCACGATTTTTCAGTCTTTCTTCAAGACTCCTCACCGGCGATTCCCGTACCGTCACCGGCAGGAGGTCTCGCACCCAATGGCGACGCGCATGCTTGCCGTCATTTCCCTGTTGGGGCCGTTGACGCTGTTCCTGCCTCGTTTCGTCGTTCCTGCCGTACGGCCCGGCAGCTACGTGGACACGTGGCAACGCATCATGTTCGGCCTCGTGACGCCTGACGGGTGGTTACTTCTCGCGTGGACGACGCTGCCGTACGGCGTCGTCGGCTGGCTCGGTCTCACGTTTCTGAGGCGCGCCCCGGATCCGACTAGAACCCTTGGGCTCCGGTGGGGCCTCGTCGGCTCCCTGGCAGCCGTCTTCGTACTTGGCGTCATCGTCCATGCTCCCCAACGGATGCCCGGGATGAATTTCGGCGTGGCGTTCTTCCCGCTGTACGCCGTACCCGTGGCGCTCGGCGGTTACCTGGCCGGACTCGCAGCCTACAAAGCGACCCGGTGCCTGCCGCTATGGAGGTAGTTGAGCGTCTGCACGGTGAGCAGGACGAGAAGGTTCATGCGCGCCTGCTCCTCCGGCGTCTTCAGCCGCAGGTTCAGCTCCTTCGCGCGCGCCATCATCGATTCAATGACGCGGTCGATCGTGTACTGGTACTCGCCCGTCCAGCCGGCGACCATTCGGCGCGCATCGCGGCGGACTCTCGCGATGAAGCGCCAGGCGGCCATGTTCTTCGCATGCTCGGGAGCATCCGAGAACAGCCGGCGCAGATCGCGTTCGTAGAAGTCCGGATACGTCAGGCCGTAGTGCTCGCGCTTGCGCGCGTAGTGCGTTCGAAGCGTCCTGCGGATCTTCGAGGCGCGATCGACGCTTCGCCGCGTCGTGACCGTCGGCGGGCGGCCGGCCAGGCTGCGCATCAGCTCGTCCATGTATTCGAGCTTCCGCCGCGCCGGCCAGCCTTTGTAGCGATGCTCCCAGTCGGCATCCGGCGTCAGCCAGACGGCGAACGTCTCGGCAAAGTCCTCGTCCGGGTGGCTCTGCGCGTACCACGAATCCAGGTGCAGCACGAAGCGGCGGCTGTGCGGACGCGGCGTGTAGTACTCGGGATAGGCCCTCGACGAGTACCCGAACAGTTTCAGCCGCCGGCCTTCCTTGCGCAGGCGATAGGCATTGTCGATGGCATGACCCGCCTCGTGCCGCAGGATGCGCATGCACCATTCGGGGTTTCCCCCCTCCACCTCGAGCATCTGGCTCTCTTCGAGCCGCATGAGTCGAGGATGCGCGAGATAGAACGGGAGGGCGACGCCCGGGATGCCATCCGGCGTGAACCACTCATCCGCCAACCAGTAGTGCGGGCGGAACACCAGGCCACGGGCCTCCAGCTCCGCGTCCAGCTGCTGGAGGCGCGGCTCGAGGCCGCTGCCCTCAATCGCGACGCCGAGGTCGCAGATGCGGAGGTCGAGCAGCTTCTCGTCGGGCCAGTTTGCCCAGTCGTCGGGCCTCATCGGTTCGTCGTGTCGAGTCTATCCCGTTTGATTCCTACCGTTTACCGGTGTAAAATCGGTCGCCCTCTCAGCAGGTTGACCGGAGCGTCCGGGCCGATCCGGACCCGCAAGGAGCTTCTATGAATCTGTTGCGCGTTCTGGCATGCCTGATCGCGTTTGCCATGGTGCCCTTCGCGCCTGTCGCGCTGGCCCAGCAGCCGTCGCAGCCCGCGCCAGCGCCGAAGCCCGAGGACCAGAAACCGGAAGAGCAGCCCGAAGAGCCCCCGAAGTACGAGGAAGTCGTCGTCGTAACCGGGTCGAGAGTGGAGCAGAAGCTCGTCAACGCACCGGCGACGATGACCGTCATCGGAAGCCAGACGATTCAGAACTCGCCGTCTCAGTCGTTCGCCGATCTCATGCGATCCGTGCCCGGCCTCAACGTCACGCAGATTTCCGCACGCGACGTGAATCTGACGAGCCGGACCGCCACGACCTCGCTCGCGACCGGTCAGCTCGCCCTTCTCGACGGCCGTTCGGTCTACCTCGACTTCTTCGGCTTCGTCATGTGGGACTTCCTGCCGGTGAATTTCAACGAGATCAAGCAGATCGAAGTCGTGCGCGGCCCCGCGTCCGCCGTCTGGGGCGCCAACGCGCTGCACGGCGTCGTCAACGTCATCACGAAATCGCCGCGCGAGATTCAGGGAACGACCGCCACGCTCGGCTTCGGCGGCTTCTCACGGCCGGATGGCGATACCTGCACGGACAGCGACGGCGATTCCTGCGGCAACTCGATGTTCTACGTGAGTGGAACGCACGCGCAGGCGGTCAACGATCGCTGGGCGTTCAAGCTCTCGGCCGGCGTCTACACGCAGGAGCCGCTGACCCGTCCGACCGGCAACATCCCGAACGGCCTCGTTCCACCGACGCCGTACCCCGCGTATCAGAACCAGGGGACGACACAGCCGAAGTTCGACCTGCGGGTGGACTACGACCATCCAGACGGCCAGCAGCGCTGGACGTTCAGCGGCGGCGTGGCGGGCACCGATGGCATCATGCACTCAGGCATCGGGCCATTCGACATCAACAGCGGCAGCATCCTCGGATACTTCAAGGCGGGCTACGACAAGGGTGCGCGGCACGCGCAGTTCTTCACGAACATCCTGAACGGGGACGCGACGAACCTGCTGGCGCAGACCGGCCCGACCACGTTCCTGGATTTCCAGTTCAAGACGAGCACGTTCGACTTCGAAGCGAGCGACGCCAGAACTTTCGCCGCGCGCCACGTCGTCTCCTACGGCGGCAACATCCGCTACAGCTCGTTCGATCTGTCCATCGCACCCGGCGCCGACAACCGCACAGAAGGCGGGATCTACGTCCAGGACGACATCTTCCTGACCGAGATGTTCCGGCTGGTCGCGGGCGGGCGTCTCGACATGTTCAGCAACATCGACGCGGTCTTCTCGCCGCGCGTCGCGTTCATGATCAAGCCGCACACGGATCACACGGTCCGCCTGTCCTATAACCGTGCGTACCGGTCGCCGTCGGTGATCAACGAGCATCTCGACGCGACGATCCTGAACCAGGCGACGATACCGGCGATTCCGCCGTTCGTGCCTGCGCCGACGACCGTCGTGTTTCCCATCGAGGCGGTCGGCAATACCGACATCGAAGAGGAATCGCTCGACGCCTACGAGATTGGCTACACGGGCTTCGTCGCCGGACGAGCCACGCTGAGCGCGGCGTTCTACGTGAACAACTTCCACGACGGGATCAACTTCGCGCAGGTCGGCACGTACACGACGCAGAACCCGCCTCCAGCGCCCGGTTTTCCGCCCCCGTTGCGGCCCCTCCTGAACGTGCTGAACAACCTGGGACGGGGCATTCCGTGCTGCTTCACCTACGTCAACCTCGGCGACTATCAGCAGGTCGGGATCGAGCTCGGCGCCGACTTCATGGTCAACCCCCACGTGAACGCGTTTGTGAACTACTCGTGGCAGGACGACCCGGAAGCCGATGATCCGAGCCAGCAGGGAGAACTGAACCTGCCGCCGACGAACCGGTTCAACGTCGGCATGAACTTCAGCTACGGCCGATACCTGGGCAACTTCGCCGTGAGCTACCAGGACGATGCGTTTTTCCAGGACGTGCTCGACGCGCGCTATCACGGGACGACGGAGCCGTTTACGCTCGTCAACGCGGGCGTGGGCGTCAAGTTCGGCGGCAACCGTTACACGGCGTCGGCGAAGTTCGTGAACCTGTTCAACGACCGCGTGCAGCAGCACGTCTTCGGCGACGTCCTGCAGCGGCAGGTCATTGGCGAGATTCGCGTCACGTTCTGACGTCTACTCAAGTACGAAGTACGAAGTTCGAGGTACGAAGTAAGTGGAAGGTAGGAAGTGAAAAGTCCCTGTACGCGTGCCCAGCGTAGTACACTTGCTACTTTCCACTTGCGAACTTACCTCGAACATCGTACTTCGAACTTCGTACTTGAGCATTGTCCTCTTCACTGAAATCCCGATCTGCCTGGCGTGAAGCGCGCGAGATCGTCTGGGCGCGCAGGGGCCGTCTCGCCCTGGGCCTCGCCGTCATGCTCGTCAACCGCTTTTCGGGGCTCGTGCTGCCGGCGACGTCGAAATACCTCATAGACGACGTCATCGGGAAGCAGCGCGTCGACCTTCTCTGGCCGCTTGCGCTGGCGGGTGCGGCCGCGACCCTCGTGCAGGCCGTGACGTCGTTTGCGCTGTCCCAGATTCTCGGCGTGGCCGCGCAGCGTGCGATCACCGATATGCGGCGCCGCGTCGAGGCGCACGTCGCCCGGCTTCCCGTCCGCTACTTCGATTCCACGCAGACTGGCGTCCTGATCTCCCGGATCATGACGGATGCCGAAGGCATCAGGAATCTCGTCGGCACGGGTCTCGTCCAGTTGACCGGCAGCATCGTCACCGCGATCGTCGCGCTGGCATATCTGATTTATCTGAACTGGTTCCTGACGGTCGTCACGATCCTCGCGCTCGGAGCGTTCGGCGGCGTGATGGCGGTGGCGTTCAAGCGGCTGCGGCCGCTCTTCCGGGAGCGCGGCAAGATCAACGCCGACGTCACCGGCCGGTTGAACGAAACGCTCGGCGGCATCCGCATCGTCAAGACTTACACCGCCGAGAAGCGCGAAGAGATCGTGTTCACGAAGGGCGTGCACAAGCTGTTCCGCAACGTCGCGCAGTCGGTGACGTCCGTGTCCGCGATCACGGCGTTCTCGACGGTCGTCATAGGCGTTGTCGGCGTCCTGATGATCATCATCGGCGGCCGCGCGATCCTCGACGGGCGGATGACGGTGGGGGATTTCCTCAGCTACATCCTCTTCACGGGTCTCGTGGCCGCGCCGATCGTCCAGATCGCTTCGATCGGGACCCAGATCTCCGAGGCGCTGGCCGGCCTGGACCGCATTCGCGAAGTGATGGCGATGGCAACCGAGGACCAGGAGGACAACACGCGGACGCCGCTGCCGCCGATCGCCGGCGAGGTCGTGTTCGAGCACGTGAACTTCGAGTACACGCCCGGCGTGCCCGTTCTCCGCGACGTGTCCTTCGCCGCCCCCGCCGGTTCGACGACCGCGCTCGTCGGATCGAGCGGCTCCGGCAAGAGCACGCTGATCAGCCTCGTGATGGCGTTCAACCGCCCGCTGTCCGGACGCGTCCTCGTGGACGGCAGGGATCTGGCTTCGATCCGGCTGCGCGACTACCGATCCCAGCTCGGCGTGGTCCTCCAGGACAACTTCCTGTTCGACGGCACCGTTGGCGCCAACATCCGATACGGCCGCCCTGACGCGACCGATGAAGCCATCCGGGCGGTCAGCCGCATCGCGCACGCGGACGAATTCATCGAGAAGTTCCCGGACAAGTACCAGACGGTCGTCGGCGAGCGCGGCGTCAAGCTCTCGGGCGGCCAGCGCCAGCGTGTCGCGATCGCGCGCGCGATTCTCGCCGACCCGAGGATCCTCGTGCTCGACGAGGCGACCTCCAGCCTCGACAGCGAGAGCGAGGCCATGATTCAGGACGGACTCCGCGCGTTGCGCCGCGGCCGCACGACGTTCGTCATCGCCCACCGGCTGTCGACGATCCAGAGCGCCGATCAGATCCTCGTCCTCGAAGAAGGCCGCATCGTCGAGCGCGGGACGCACGACGAGCTGCTCGAGGCGGGCGGACGCTATCGCCAGCTGTACGACAAGCAGTACCGATTCGAACGCGATCGGTTCATCAATCCTGGAGAGGACTTCACGCCGGAACCACCCAAAGCACCGACACCGGCGCCGGTCGGTAATCGCGGGCTGTAAAAGGGCAGTACAATCGAGGATCCATGCAATACATCTACACGATGAAGGGCCTCGGGAAGATTCATCCTCCCGATAAAGTCGTCCTTCGCGATATCTGGTTGTCGTTTCTGCCCGGGGCGAAGATTGGTGTGCTCGGACTCAACGGAGCAGGGAAGAGCACGCTGCTGCGGATCATGGCGGGCGAAGACCGCGACTTTGGCGGCGAGGCGTTTCCCGCCGAAGGGATTTCCGTCGGGTTTCTGCCGCAGGAGCCGCGTCTCGATCCGAAGAAGAACGTGCTCGGCAACGTCGAAGATGGCGTCGCCGAGGTTCGCGCGCTCCTGACGCGCTTCGACGAGGTCAACGCGAAGTTCGGGGAGGACATGTCTGCCGAGGCGATGGACAAGCTCCTCGCCGAACAGGCGAAGCTCCAGGACAAGATCGACGCCGCCAACGCATGGGACCTCGATTCCAGGCTCGAGCTGGCGATGGACGCCCTGCGTCTTCCGCCGGCGGACGCGGACGTGGCGACGCTCTCTGGAGGCGAGCGTCGGCGCGTCGCGTTGTGCCGCCTGCTGCTGCAGTCGCCCGACCTGCTTCTCCTCGACGAACCGACTAACCATCTCGACGCCGAATCGGTCGCGTGGCTCGAGCGGTTTCTCAAGGACTATCCCGGCACTGTCGTCGCGGTCACGCACGATCGGTACTTTCTCGACAACGTGGCCGGCTGGATCCTGGAGCTCGATCGCGGGCATGGCATCCCCTGGGAGGGGAACTATTCGTCCTGGCTCGATCAGAAGCAGCAGCGCCTGGCCGTCGAGGAAAAACAGGAGACGCGGCGGCAGCGGACGCTGCAGCGCGAGCTCGAGTGGATCCGGATGTCGCCGCGCGCGAGGCAGGCGAAAGGAAAGGCGCGCCTCAACAAGTACGAGGAGCTGCTCGCGGAAGACACGCCGCAGAAGATGGAATCGGTCGAGATTTACATTCCGCCCGGTCCGCGGCTCGGCGACACGGTCGTCGAGGCACGTGGCGTTCGCAAGTCGTATGGCGATCTCCTCCTGATGGACGACGTGAGCTTCACGCTGCCGCGCGGAGGCATCGTCGGCGTGATCGGGCCGAACGGAGCGGGCAAGACGACGCTGTTCCGGATGGTCACCGCTGCCGAGAAGCCGGACGCCGGAACGTTGAAGCTCGGCGACACCGTGCAGATTGGCTACGTCGATCAATCCCGCGACGCGCTCGAGTCGAACAAGACCGTCTGGGAAGAGATCGGCGGCGGCCAGGAGGAGCTGACGCTCGGCAAGCGCACGGTGCCGTCGCGCGCGTATGCCTCCTGGTTCAACTTCAAGGGACGCGACCAGCAGCGCAAGGTCGGCACGCTCTCGGGCGGCGAGCGCAACAGGCTCCACCTCGCCAAGCTCCTGCGCAAGGGATCGAACCTGCTGCTGCTCGACGAGCCCACGAACGATCTCGACGTCGACACGCTGCGCGCGCTCGAGGACGCCCTGGTCGAGTTCGCCGGCTGCGTCGTCGTCATCAGCCACGATCGGTGGTTCCTCGACCGCATCGCCACGCACATGCTCGCCTTCGAGGGCGACAGCCGCGTGGTCTGGTTCGAGGGCAACTACCAGGATTACGAGGCCGATCGGAAACGCCGGCTGGGCGCCGAGGCGGACCAGCCCCACCGGATCAAGTACCGGAAGCTGACGCGATGAAAAGGGGACAGTCACCTTTTTTCGTCCTTTGTAAAAAGGTGACTGTCCCCTTTTTGCTGGCGGCCTCCTGTTCCAGCCCGTCGAACGTCCAGTACCTGTCCATTGCCACGGGGGATACCGGCGGCGTTTACTACGCCTATGGTGGAGGACTGGCCAAGGTCGTGAGCGAACACGTGCCCGGGGTGCGCGCGACGGCCGAGTCCACGGCGGCGTCGGTCGACAACTTGAAGCTGATTCGCGACGGCCAGGCGGACGTGGCGTTCACGCTCGCGGACACCGCGGCCGACGCGGCCGCGGCGCGCGGCCCGTTCGCGGGAACCACGCCTGTTGCGGCGCGCGCGCTCGCCGTCCTCTACTTCAATTACCTGCATCTCGTCACACTCGATTCGGCGTTGAGTTCGATCCACGATCTGCGTGGACGAGTCGTCTCGACGGGTCTGCCCGGCAGCGGCACGGAGGTGACGGCCCGTCGCGTCCTTTCTGCGGCGGGCATCGATCCGGATCGTGATGTGACCCGCCGCGGCCTGGGTCCGGGCCAGGGTGCGGATGCACTGAAGGACGGAAAGATCGCCGCGCTCTTCTGGAGCGGAGGGTTGCCGACGCCCGCGTTTCTCGACCTCGCGCATTCGCCGAACGTCCGCCTGCGGCTGATCGCGACCGCTCCCGCGCTCGACTCGCTGAAAAAAGAGTATGGCGCCTTGTACAGGCAGCTCGAGATCCCGAGCGGCGCCTATCGCGGACTCGATGCCGCGGTCCCCGTCGTTGGCGTCGCGAACCTGCTGGTCGTGCGCGCGGACATGCCGGAGGATCTCGCGTATCGCCTCACCCGGGTGCTGTTCGAGAACCAGGCGGAGCTGGCGGTCGTCCATCCGGAAGCAAAGAAGCTCTCGCTGGAAACAGCGGTGACCGGCTCACCGCTCGAGTATCATGCCGGGGCGGTTCGTTACTATCGCGAACGGAACGTCCCGCAGACAAGTCTGAAGCAATGACAAGTCCGTCCTACACGATTTTCACTCGCGGCGTGGGCACCTGCGGGCACGTGCATCGGACGCTGACCGGCGCGATGGACTGCCTGCGCCGCACCGGCCGTCACGCGCGCGGGGAGCGCCGCGCGCCCCAGATTCGCGTGCTCACGGGACGTACGGACCTGGTCGACTTCGACATCAATAAAGGTCCCGGCGAGCCCATCAGGGAGGCGCCCGAAGTCCCTTCGTGATCCATGCGCCCGTGGCTGCCTGCGGCGCTGATTCTTCTTCAGACCCAGACAGGTCTGCGCGCCGAAGGCGTGGCGAGGGCCGGTGCCCTCGAGCCCATCGCCCGCATGAAGGCGTGGATGTCGGCTGTCCAGCAGCATGAGCCGGGAACAGCCGACGCGGCGGCCGCCGCTATTGCAGGCTGGTCGCCGTTCGAGCTCCACGAGCTCTCAGCGGATCTCGTCATCTTTCTTGGGCGCATCGACGGGGCCCATTTGTTCAAGCCGCGCGCTCGCCCGGCGCCTCGGCCCAGCAGCCCTCGTCCACGCCCGGTCGTCTATGCCATTCGGGCGCTGGCCGAAGAACTACTACCCGGGACCGGCCCCGAGGTCTCGAACCAGTTCTTGAAGCGCGCCGCGTTGCTGCACGCGGACGTCGCCATGCTCACGCCTCGCATGGAGATTCCAGCTCCACTGCCCGAACAGCCCTATTACCCGAAATCCACCCCCAACCGAGCGTCGAGCGACCCAATCGTCGTCGACACTGACGACGGCGTCGCAGGCGATCTGGAGCGTCCTACGCTTCACTGGCAGCTCGGTCGAACGGTGCTCAGTGCCATCGCGCCGGACCCTGCGCGAGACGAAACGGTTCGTCTCTGGTATCGCGCTTCCGTGGCGTACCTTGAGGCCCAGGAAAGATTCGGGGACTGTCATCTCCACTTGATTCCCACGCTCGAGGCGGTCCCAGGCGATGCCCGGCTGCTTTTCTATGCCGGCGCGCTGCACGAAGCCTACGCCAGCGCGTCGCTCCAGGCGGCGGCCGATTCGATGAGGTCTCGCGGTCTCAGGAGCGTCGTCCGATCGGTCGACAACGAGCTGGAAGAGGCGGAGGGGTTCTATCGCAAAGCGCTCGCGGCCGACCCGGGTTTTGCCGAGGCCCGGCTGCATCTTGGTCGCGTGCTGGGGCTCCGCGGCCGCCATCCGGAAGCTGCCACCGAGCTGCGACAGGCGATCACGCAGCTGAAGGATCCGCAGCTTGTGTACTACGGCGAGCTGTTCCTCGGTCGTGAGGAAGCGGCCGTGCGGCACCGTCTGGAGGCCCGCGAGCACTTCGAGCGCGCCGCGGCCCTCTATCCGCGGGCGCAGTCGCCCCAGCTCGCCCTCGGGCTTCTCGCGCGGGCGCACGGGGATCGCCCCGCCGCGCTCCAGTCGCTCAGAAACGTCGTCGCGTTGCCACCCGACGAGGGGGATCGCGAGGACCCGTGGTGGGAGTATCTCTTGTCTCACGTGCGCAATGTCGACGCCCTGCTCGACGAGCTCCGCCGGCCGTTCGCGACGAGATCGAAGCCATGACGGGACGAGCGCCAGCCAGCCTTTCGGTCCTGCTCGTGCTCGGGAGCCCGATCGGCGCCCGGCAGGCAACGTTCACGGCAAAGACGGAAGCGGTGCGGGTAGATGTGCTCGTCACCGAGAACGGCCGGCCCGTCCTCGGGCTCAAGCCAACCGACTTCGTGGTGCTCGACAACGGTGTACCGCAACAGATCGACCTCGCGAGCTTCGAGCAGATTCCCCTCAACGTGGTGCTGACGCTCGACACGAGCAACAGCGTTGCGGGGGAGCGGCTGGAGCATTTGCGGGGCGCCTGCAAGGCCCTTATGGACAACGTGAAGAAGGACGAGCAGGCGGCCGTGATCACGTTCAGCCACGTCGTCAGGGTTGGTTCGGCGCTGACGCTGGAACTCGCGCCAGTTCGGGCTGCGATCGAAACGGCCGAGCCTTCCGGGGGCACGGCGCTCGTCGATGCGAGCTTTGCGGGCCTGATGCTCGGCGAGTCGGACGTCGGCCGAAGCCTCATGATCGTATTCAGCGACGGCGTCGACACGGCAAGCTGGTTGACGCCCGATGGCGTGCTCGATATTGCGCGCCGATCCGACGTCATCGCGTATGGCGTGTCGGCAGGGCAGACCCGCAGCGACTTCCTGCCCGAGCTCATCGACGCGACGGGCGGCCGGCTGTTTCGGGTCGAGGCCACAAACGATCTGGGCCCGACCTTTGTCGGGATCCTGGAGGAATTCCGCCTTCGCTATCTGGTCAGCTACTCGCCGCAGGGCGTGTCGAAAGACGGCTGGCACAAGCTCGATGTACGGGTGAAGCGCCGCGGCGTGACGGTTCGTGCGCGGCCCGGGTATCTCGCGGGGTTCTGAACACGTCCGAGTCGTCCCAGCATTCGTCCCATTTGTCTGGCCTGCCCGCCGTCGCACATTTAGACTTTCCCGGCAGAGGTGCAGCTATGACCGGAAGAGTTCTCGGGCTGATCGTGTGCCTGCTGGTCCTGCCGGCGATCGGCGCGGCGCAGCCCGTTCAGATCGGTGAGCAGTTGACGGTTCGGTCGACGGTGCTGGGCGAAGAGCGAACGATTTTCGTCCGGACGCCGCGCCACTACGGCGAGGGCGCCGTCAAGTATCCGGTCCTGTACCTCACGGATGGAGACGCGCAGTTCCTCAACATGGTGGCGACGGTCGAGTTCCTCGCCCGGAACGGCCGGATGCCTGAGATGATCGTCGTCGGCATCGGGAACACCGATCGCACGCGCGACCTGACGCCGACGAAAGCGTCCATGACGCGGATGGACGGCAGCGCGATCGACTTTCCAACCGCCGGCGGCGCCGACAAGTTCCTCTCTTTCATCTCGACGGAGCTCTTCCCGTTCATCGAGGGCCGGTATCGCGCGGCGCCGTTCCGCGTGTTCGCCGGGCACTCGTTCGGCGGACTTTTCGCGATGCATGCGTTCACCACGAAGCCGGATACGTTCAACGCCTACATCGCCGTGGCCCCCTCTCTGGCGTGGGACAAGAACCTGGTCGTGCGCCGCACAGCCGACTTGCTGCGCGAGCGCCGTGATCTGCAGAAAACGCTCGTCGTGACGCTCGGCGACGAGCCGGACACGGACCCCGCGCTCAACGACCTGAAGAAGATCCTGGCAACGGATCCGCGGCCCGCCGGCTTCGAGTGGCAGGTTCAGCGGTTCGATGACGAAGATCACGGCTCGCTCGTGATGCGGAGCCACGACATCGGACTGAGAAAGATATTCGCGCTCTGGCAGGCTCGTCCCGACACGATCACGTCGCTGACTGATATCGAGCAGCACTACGCCAAACTCTCGGCACGGCTCGGCTATACGGTCGTTCCTGCGGAGAACATCGTCAACCTCGCCGGATACTCGGTGCTCCAGACGGGCCGCGTCGACGAAGCGCTGAAGATATTCGAGGCGAACATCCGCAATTATCCCGACTCGGCAAACGTGTACGACAGCCACGGCGAAGCGCTGGAGGCGGCGGGGAAGCTGGAAGAGGCGCGGGCGCGCTACGCGGAGGCCGTACGCCGCGGCGAAGCGAGCAAGGACCCGCTGCTCGACGCGTTCAAGCAGCACCTCGCAGCGATCGACAAGAAGCTGAAGTCGTCGCAGTAAAAAAGGGGACAGTCACCTTTTTACGAAAATCGTAAAAAGGTGACTGTTCCCTTTTTACCTTTTTACGCCGGCGCGATCGCGAGGACTCTCGCAGGACTGCCGCTGCCGTTGACGAGTTTGAGCGGCGCGGCGATGACGATCGCGCCGGTCGGCGGCAGCCGATCGAGATTGCACAGGCTGGCGAGGCCGAACTTGCCGGCGCCGTGCATGATCGCGTGGTTCGAAAAGGGCGGGTCGAATCGCCCGGCCTGGCCCGCGTCCGTGCCGATCGTCTCGACGCCCACGCCGAGCACGTCCCGATCGAGGGCGAGGAGCTGGGACGCCGCTTTGTCGAAGCCCGGGCTGTGCGGCCCATCCGGTCCGACGTTGAGAAAGCTCGCGGCGTCGCCGCGGCTGCTCCAGCCGCTCCGCAACAGCACCCACGCGCCGGCCGGAATCCGTCCGTGCTCGCGCTCCCACGCTTCGACCCCTGCGGGCGTGAGCAGAAAATCGGGATTGGCGGCAACCTCGCTCGTAACGTCGATGACGCACGCCGGTCCCACCAGCCGCCGCGCCGGAATCGTGTCGCAGGCGTTTTCCGGCAGGTCTTTCCCGGTGATCCAGTGAATCGGCGCGTCGAAGTGCGTGCCGGTGTGCTCGCCCAGCCGAATGGTGTTCCAGTACCAGGCCGGTCCTTTTTCGTCGTAGCGCGAGATGACTTCGACCGAGAGCCCGGGCGACGAGGCGAAGATCGGCGGCAGGCCGATGACCGGCGTGTCGGGCCCGAGCGGCTGCGTGAGGTCCACGACGACCAGCCGCCCATCGGCCAGCTCGGAAACGAGATTGGCAAGAGTGCTCATCGTCATGCGTTTCGCGGTCATTGTTTCGCGATAGCGGCCCGGCCTCCCCGCAACACGTACTTCTGGATCTTGCCGGTCGCCGTTTTCGGCAGCTCGTTGATGAAGGTGACCGTGTGCGGCGCCTTGAAGTGGGCGAGCCGGTCTCGCGCGAACTGGCGCAGCTCGGTCTCGGTCGCGGTTGCGCCCGCCTTCAGCACGACGAACGCATGCGGCGCTTCTCCCCATTTCGCGTCAGGAAGGCCGACGACGGCCGCTTCCTGCACGCTCGGGTGCCGCAGCAGCGTGCCCTCGACTTCGACCGACGAGATGTTCTCGCCGCCGCTGATGATCACGTCTTTCAGCCGGTCGCGGATCTCGACGTAGCCGTCGGGATGGACGACGGCGGCGTCGCCCGTGTAAAACCATCCGTCGCGGATGCATCTGGCGGTCGCCTCGGGGTCGTTGAAGTAGCCTTCCATCACGACGTTGCCGCGCACGGTAATCTCGCCCAACGATTCGCCGTCGGCCGGGACCTCCCGTCCCTGTTCGTCCACGACCCGGAGCTCGCCCGACGTGACGAGCTCCACCCCCTGGCGTGCCTTTATTGATGCGCGATCTGCCGCGGGCAGCGCTGCATGCTCGGGACGCGGCTCGCAGACAGAGATGAACGGCGTGGTTTCGGTCAGACCGTAGACCTGCGTCACGCTCCAACCGAGCTTCTCTTCGAGCGACTCGATCGTCGCCGCGGCCGGCGGCGCGCCGGCCGTGAGGATGCGGAGGCCGCGCGGCGCGTTGCGCCGAATCGAGTCGCGCGCGTTCGACAGGCCGATGAGGACCGTGGGCGCCGCGCACAGCATAGTGATGGATTCGCGCTGCATGAGCTCGAACACGGCCGCGGGCTCGACTTTCCGAAGGCACACGTGCACGGCGCCGACGGCGGTCACGGTCCACACGAACGTCCACCCGTTCGCGTGAAACATCGGCAGCGTCCACAGATAGCGATCGGCCGGTGTCATTGGCGCATGAACGAGCGTTCCCACGACGTTCATGTACGCATTGCGATGAGTGATCATCACGCCCTTCGGCCGTGACGTCGTCCCGCTGGTGTAGTTGATCGTCAGCAGGTCCGTCTCGTCGATGTCGGGCCGCTGGAAGTCCGGGCGCGACTCGGCCACCAGCGTTTCGTAATCCAGCCAGCCGTCCCGTGCGCGTTCAAGAGCCACGAGATGGTGCACGCCTGGGACGCGGGAGCGGATGCTGTCGACCACCTCGAGATAATCGCCGTCGGCGCACACGACCCGGGCGCCGCTGTGCTCGAGGAGGTAAGCGAAGTCGTCGGCCGTGAGGCGATAGTTGACCGGCACGAGCACGGCGCCGATCTGCGGCACCGCGTAGAACGATTCGAGTTGTGCCTGAGTGTTGGGCGCGATGTAGGCGACGCGATCGCCCCGACCTACACCCAGCGATTGCAGCGCCGCCGACCAGCGATCGACGCGATCGAAGAAGCCCGAGTACGTCGTCCGACGGTCGCGATCGATGACGGCTTCGCGATTGCCGTAGAGGCGCCGGGCCCGGCGTGCGAACTCGAGCGGCGTCAGGGGTGTCTTCATTGTTGTGGCCGCAGGTGCCGGGCAAATTGAAATCGGTTCTCGAGGAGGCCCAGGTCGGTGACGAACGCCTTCGGGCCCACCGCTTCGACCTTGGCGACGATCGTGGCCAGCTCGCGCGCGGAGAGGGCTTCGGAGACCGACTTCTGCAGCTCGTCGACCGACCGGACGGTCACCGTCCGTGGAACCCCGGCCGCGGCCGCGATCTTCGCGATATCGCTGCCCGTTGACGTCGCCGTTGGAAAACCACCGACCGACAGCAGGCTCTCGTTGTCGAAGACGATGTGCAGCAGGTTGGCCGGCCGGTATCGCGCGAGCGTCGTCAGGCCGCCGAGGTTCATCAGCACCGAGCCGTCGCCGTCGAGGACAACGACTTGGACCTCTGGCCGGGTCAGCGCAATACCCAGCCCGAGAGAGGACGCCAGGCCCATCGCGTGCTGCAGATAAAAGAAGTTGGGGCGATGCCCGATCTCCTGCAGTTCCGCCGCGACGGCGCCCATTATCGTGACGACGACCGACTGCTCGAGCTGCGGATAGATAGCCTGCAGTGCCTCGCTGCGCTTCATTGCTCGTCCCACATTAGATCGCGACAGAGGAGGAGCGCGACCGGACGGCTCGCCGATTGGGCGAGCGTCTCCGCCTTCCGGATGCGCACCGCGACGTGCGCCGGATCCTCCAGCCGCGCGAATGGAATCCGCAACGCGCGCAGCAGCTCCTCTGTCACCCCGCCCCCTTCGGTCTGCCACGGGTCGCGCTCGCCGAACTCGCCGCGGTGGCTGATGAGCATCAGCAGCGGAATGCGATACAGCTGTGCGCACGAGACGATGCCGTTGATGGAGGCGAGGAAGCCATGGTTCTGCATGAGCATGGCCGATCGCGCGCCCGCCAGATGCGCGCCGGCCGAGACGCCGACGCCCTCTTCCTCTTTCGCGAGGCGAACGAGAATCATCTCCGGATCCTCGTCTGCCATGCGGATCAGGTGCACGAGCCAGGTTTCCGGAAGCGCGGACATCAGCGTGACGCCGCACGCCTTCAGCGCGTCGTAGACGACCTTCGAGTTGGTGACGGAGACCGGCACGAGGAGCCGCCTATTTCTTCATGGAGGCCGCCGCGGGCAGCTTTGGCAGCTCGTCGAGCACGCCGCTCATCGTCTCGAGATGGTCCTTGATGCCGGAGACCTGCTCCCGTTGACGATCGGAAAGCACGGGACGAGCCAGCTCGTCGGCGAGCCGCACGAGAAGCGCCAGCGGACGCCGGAGAGAGTGGACCTTCCTAATCACCTGCTCGTGCGTCAGGGCCTGCTCCCGTGCGCGCTGGAGAATCCGCTGCCGATCTTCAAAGCCCGCGGCCAGTTGAATCACCAGGAACCGCCGGCCCTTGAGTGCGATCGCGGTAGCGGTGATCGGTAGTTCCCGTCCGGAGTCGTCGGTGATCATGAAGTCGCCGCTGTCGAGACGGCCCTCATCATGACTGCCCCAGAACGCCTCGGCCTCGTGGAGAAATGCGGAGAGCCCGGGAAAGGACTCTGCGATCTTCGGTCGACGTCCCCCTCCGGCGGTCCGGTAGATCCGGGTGAACCATTCGGGCGGCTGCGCATCGCCGATCTGGACGAATGTTCCGCCCGGCACCTGCTCCATGACGACCATGTCGAGAGCCGCCGCCAGTCGTGCGAGGACCGTTTCAGACACGTTGTAAGGCCTCAGCAGTCGCGTCAGGCCGCGAGCATCCCGCGCGCTAGCTTCACGAAGGCTTCCTCGACGCCGGCGCCGGTCTTGGCGCTCGTTCTCAGGATCGGCCAGCCCTTTTCCGCAATTCGCCAGAGCGCGCGATCATCGACCTGCCACTCGGCCTCGAGGTCTGCCTTGTTAAGAAGGATCACAAACGGCACATGGCCGATGACGCCCTCGGCGGTCTGTTGGAGCGACACAGCCGTGTCGAGCGTAAGCGGGCGAGTCCCGTCCACGACCAGCAGGTACCCGGAGGCGCCGCGCAGATAGGATGTCTGGACCGTTTGAAACTCGTCCTGCCCATACAAGTCCCATAGAACCAGCGTGACCGACTCGCCGTCGACAGGTACGGTTTTCTTGTCGACCTTTACCCCGACCGTCGTCAGGTACTTATCGGAGAAGATGCTGCTGACGAACCGCGACACGAGACTCGTCTTGCCGACGCCGAATCCGCCCAGCATGCAGATCTTCTTTTGAATCATCGGTTCGGGAGCGCCTCCGGCGCGCCGGACAGTAGCACGCGAAGGGAGACGCGGCGATTGCGCTGCTTGTCGGTCTCGGTCGGGCCGGTCGTCAACGGCTCGGCACTGCCGACGCCGGTCGACGCGAGGTCGATCTGCTGCAGGCGCTCGACCTGGAGCGCCGCTCGAACACGCTCGGCGCGCCGTGCGCTTAGCGGGACATTCGATTGCGGCGGCCCGTCGGCATCCGCATGCCCCCGGATCTCGAGCACGAGGCGGCGTCCGGACGCTTTCGCGAGCGCATCGAGAAAGTGAACGTCCTGCCGGCACGCGGCGAGCGCTTGATCGCCGTCCGGAGGAAGCTGCGTCGTACCCTTTATGAAGAGCAGGCGCGCTGCCTCGAGGCGCTGCGTAACTGCAGCAATCTCCGAATTGATTAAGCTCGCCGCGTCGTAGCGCGTGACGCCGGGGATAGCGCGCGCGAGCGGAAGGCTCTCCACGATCCAGTCGGGGGACGCCGTGCCCGTCGCAGTGAGAACGCCGTCGGCAAATCGAAGCGTGACGCCGGACGGCGTCCGCAGGAGCTCACGAGCCCTTGCGAGCACGAACGGCGGCTCGAGCGCCTGATAGAGCTGCCAGGTGCCGGTAACGCTGGCATTTGAGAGCTGGTGAGACGCGAGGAGTGAGGCCGGATCGCGCGCGAGCGGATCCCGGAGGCCGCTCACGATGTACTTGCCTCCTTGACGGTCGGCAGACACGACGACGATGCCCGGCTCGGCCCGAAGCGTGTCGAGATAGGCGTCCCACCGCGCGCGCGCCCGGAGGATCGAGAACAGCCAGAGACCCGCCAGCAACAGCAAGCCGGCGGCGATAGCCCACAGCCACGGCGACGTGCGCTTCCTCTCGCGGTGATACTGCACCTGCAGACATGTTTCGAGCAGCGGCCGTGCGGCTTCGAACGGGCCCGTGTCGCCGTCGAACGATCGCAGCGCGTCGCCGTGCTGACTGTGCACGCGCTCGATGACGTCCTGCAGGGCGGCGCGCAGCTCGCGTGGCGGGGTGCCTCGAATCACCGCGGCGAGAATCGCGTGCGGGCCCTGTTCAATCCAGACCGACAGCTCGCCAATCTGCAGTGTCTCCAGCGCCTCAGCCTCCGATACCCGGAAGGAATCGCGCGCAAAGTCACGGATGGCCGTGAGCATGGCGGAGACCAAGTCGGCGTCGGGAACCGCCGCCGAGTCCGCTTTCAAGTGCAGCAGCAGCAGTCCCGACTGTCGATCTATCAGGAAGACCTGTTCCACGCGGTAGACGAGCGTATTGAGGAGGACGACTTCCGCGAAGGATTTGCCGGTTCTGAGCGCCGTGATGCGCCACTGGACTGCGCGCCACGACAGGCTGTGCTCGAGCGTCCGGTTGAGCGACTCGAGCATGCCGCTCAGGCTGGCCGCGATCGCCTTGCGAATCGCGGGCCCGATGACCGGGAACATCGCGTCGGCGAGCGGTTGGGGGTTCTTCCGGACGGAAGCGGTGATCGCTTCTTCTATCGTCGGCGCGAGCGCGCGCGTCAGCTGCGGATCGCGAGTGCGCAGCAGCACCGCCTCCGGCAATACCTGGCTGACCTCCCGGGCCTGGGTGAGCGGATCGTCCAATCGGGCTTGAAGCGTGCGCAGCTGCCGCTGTTCGGGTCCGACGATGAGCGAACGCAGCTCGGTGAACGCCGCCGCCGGACCGTTTGGCTCGGGCGGCCGCCGGTCATCCGAGCGGGCGGCTGCCCGGTTAGCCACGGCCGGCGTCTGTCGGCGCCGGGACCCGGAGGTCGTCGGTCAACCGCATGGCCATGTCGTTGAGCAGCGCCGCCAGCGTCGCGCGGTCAGCCTTGTCGGTCCGGAGTTCCTGCGATTCCCGGACGAGCCGCGCAACGATGTCGTCCGCCTGCTGCCGGAGGTCGTCCGTCAACCGCTGGCCCTGTTCGTGGAGCTGCTGCCGGACATCGCGCAGGCCGCGCGCCATCTGGTCGTCGAGCTGACCGCATTTCTGCTCGAACGCTCGCGCGGTCTCCTCGATCTGACGCGACAGATCCTGCACCGTCTTCGAGCGCTCGTCCTGTTCTCCTTTGAGTCGGTCGCTGAGCGCCTCGATTTCGGTGCGAATGAGCTGTTCGATAGATGCCAGCCGCTTCCTGACGTCCTCACGGACATCGGCGGTTTCTTTCGAGAGCCGTTCTTCCAGGCGCGCGAACTTGCGTTCGTAATCACGCATCTGGACGCCGAACAGCAAGTCGCGGACCTTTTCGAGGCTGGCGCCGCTGTCCACATCCTGCGTCCGGGTTTGTGCCTCAGTGGTGTGAGTATCGATGGAGGTCGTCATGACGCATGTCCTCCGTGCTGCCATTTAGATTGGGGGAAGGGAGCGTACCACAAATCGACCCCGCGCCAGATGCCTATCCCGTCGGGGGCCGGTAGTCCATCTCGCCTGCCTGAATAGCGATCGGCAGCCGGTTTTGCGGGGACGGCAGGGGGCAGGTGGTATGAGGGTTGAACGCGCAGGGGGGGTTATACGCACGGTTGAAGTCGATGAGGACCTTCAGGTCCGCCCCGGGGGCGTCGGCATAGACGAAGCGCGCGGCGCTGTATGTCTCCCTGCCGCTCGTTTGGTCGCGGAAGATGAACCAGTACCGGCCGCGCGACGACAGGACCGGCTCCATCTTGACCTCACGGCCATGGAGAGTGAAGGCAACCAGCCCGGGACTCTTGAACTCCTCGACGTCGCCAAGGATGTTCGGCAGCTCGACGCGCTTCGGGGCGTTGTACGGTATCAGGCGCCCCTCGACGCGATACGCCGAATCAACGGGAAACCACTTGCAGCCGGTGAACTCGCGGCGGATCCGACTGTTGGTGTCGCGCAGGCGGATCGCCTGCCGCCGCCCGCTCGCGTGCACGAACAATGTGAGGCTGCCGATCACTACCCGATCCGGGCCACCCTCGACAGTATCCGGCTTCAACGTCATCTCCCGCATCCGCTTGCCGTTGAGGGTCGCGGTCGAACCTTCCGCCAGCGTGACCGTCGTGACGCCGCCACGATGCTCGAACGTGCCCGCTTCGGCCGGACCGGAAGGAAGGACGATATCGTTCTTCGGATCGCTGCCGAACCGGCTCACGCCTTCCTGCAGGAAGAACAGCCCCGCCACCGTCAGGTAGCCATCGTCTGTCTTGAGCGCCGCCTCGCGCTCCTGCCGCCATTTCTCGATCGAGGCTGCGTAGTCGGGATCGGGTGGAGACTGCGCGGCGCACGTCGCGACGAGCCCGATTGCAACGATCGACGCTCTAGAGATCGACATGGATGTCACGAAGCTTGAACCGTTGAATCTTTCCCGTCGCCGTCTTCGGCAGGTCGGGCACGAAGGCGACCCAACGCGGGCACTTGTACACCGCGATACGCATCTTGACGAACCGCTTCAACTCGTCGGCCAGATCCGGCGATCCGGCGCGTCCAGGCTTCAGCACGACGAACGCCAGCGGCTTGACGAGGCCGGCCGCATCTTCCCGTCCGACGACCCCGCATTCGAGCACGGCCTCGTGGGCGACGACGGCCGCTTCCACCTCGGCCGGCGAGACCCACTGTCCGCCGCTCTTCAGCATGTCATCCGACCGGCCGTGATACCAGAAGTATCCGTCCGCGTCCCGGCTGTACTTGTCGCCCGTCCTGATCCAGCCGTCAGCGATCGTTGCCGCGGTTTTCTCCGGCTGGTTCCAGTAGCCCGCGCAGATCGACTCGCCTTTGATGAGGAGATCGCCGATCTCTCCCGGTGCGATCTCGCCGCCATCCGAATTGACGATCTTCGCCTCGTATCCAGGGACGATCTCGCCGCTCGAGCCGGACCGTACGCGGCCGGGCCGATTGGCGATGAACGTGTGGAGAACCTCCGTCGAGCCGATCCCATCCAGGATCTCGACGCCGAATCGGGCTTTCCAGCGCTCGTAGAGTGCGGCCGGCAACGGCTCGCCGGCGGAGCTGCACAGGCGAAGACTGCTCAGGTCGTACTGCCGCTGGCTTCGTTCGGCGAGCGCCAGCATCGCTGCGTAAGCGGTCGGAACGCCGTAGAAGATCGTGGGGCGGTGACGTTCGATGATCTCGAAACATCGCTCCGGTTCGGGTTTGGCGTTGTAAAGGATCGTCGACGCGCCGACGCTGAACGGGAAGTACAGCGCATTGCCGAGGCCATACGCGAAGAAGAGCTTCGCGACCGAGAACGTCCGATCGTCCTCGGTGATGCCGAGAATGCCGCGGCCGAACGACTCGGCGCAGCAGGCCATGTGACTCTGCAGGTGGATCGCGCCTTTCGGAAAACCGGTTGTGCCGGACGAATACAGCCAGAAGGCGTGGTCGTCCCGGCTCATCTCCTCCGCGTCGAGATCCGGCGATGCGGCCTCGACGACATCGTCGAAGCTCAGATGCGGTCGCGCGGCGGTGCCGGCAACGATCACGTGTCGCAGGTTCGCTGGTCGCGAACTGAGCGACTCGACCGAACGCGCGAGCGATTCCTGGACGATGAGCACGCGCGCGCCGCTGTCCTGCAGCAGATACTCGTAGTCGTGCTGCTTGAGCAGCGTGTTGACCGGTACGGCTACGGCTCCGATCTTGATCGTGCCGAAGAAGGCGGCAACGAAAGCCGCGCCATCGGGCAGGATCAGCATCACGCGCTCGCCGCGCCGGACGCCGAGGTACCGCAGCGCATGGCCGGTGCGGTTGACGAGTTCGAGGACCTGCGCGTAGGTTAGCGTCGCGCCGGTGGCCGCATCGAGGACGGCGAGGGCCCCGGCCCGTCCGGCCCGGACGTTGTCGTCGACGAACACCGCCGCGGCGTTCATGCGATCGGCCGAGCGATCGTGCTGCGACATCGACGGGTCCAGCCATTATATTGGCGAGCCGTCTGCCGGAGCCGGGAGCCATGTGGTTTCTTCCACGAACCGTCGGCACCGCGCCCGTTCGGGCCCAGCCGGAGGCGTTCGTCCGGTCATTCGCCCGGAGAATTGAAACCGGCTTGCTTGGCCCGCGGCGATCCCGATACGCGATCAGCAGGCAGGAACGCCATGGGCTGGCTTTTCGCGCCGCCGACTGGCCGACGGCGCTCAGCGTCGGCCTTAACGACGTCGAGTTGACGGTCGCGGCAGGGCACGCCCGCTATTCGATTCAGTACTGGCGCTGGGCGGCGTACGGTGTCGCCCTAAGCGCGGCGATTGGCGTCGGGCTGGCCGTCCTGTTCCTGGCTCTCGATGTTCGCGAATACGTCGACCGGGATCTGTTGTGGATGATTCCGGGCCTCACCACGGACCAGAACGTCGCTATTGCGTGGTCGATGGTTGTCTTCTGGGGGTTCATGTGGCCCTGGATCCTCGTCGGTCTCCATAAGCGCTCGCTTCGACAGCTGATGGAGCGGCTCATCAGCGAGGTGGATGAGAGCGCTCGAGCAGGGCAGGTATAGCGCGGCCTACTCGTCGAACTTCTGTCCCTCGAAGACCGTCCGGCCACCGACCATCGTCATCAGCACCGTCAGATTCTCGATCTGATCGTCCGGGCACGTCATGATGTCGCCGGACAGGACGACGAGATCGGCATACTTGCCGGGCTCGATCGATCCTTTCACGCCTTCCTCGAACGAGAGCCACGCGTTTCCGATCGTGCTCGCACGCAGCGCCTGCTCGCGGCTGATCGCCTGGTCGACGCCCATGACGGCGCCGCTCAGCGTTCGGCGGGTGACGAAGTGCGCGATGACGGCGAGGGGCCGGTAAGGAACGACAGGGGAGTCCGTGCCGGCGCTCGTCGGCAGGCCTGCCTCGAAGAACGCGCGCATCGGCGTCGCCCGTTCGCCCCGCTCGGCTCCCCAGTACTTCGTCAGGACGGGTCCGGCGAGATACAGGTGATTCTGGGCGGAGATGCCGAGGCCGAGCTTTCGCATTCGCGCAAAGTGATCAGGCCGTGCGATGAACGCGTGCTCGATGCCCCAGCGCCTGCTCGAGATTGGGTTGTCGGCGTCGGCCGCTTCATAGCCGGCGAGCACTTCGTCGATGGCGGCGTCGCCGACGGCGTGCGTCCACACGCGCCACCCGAGGCGATTCAGCTCGCGGACGCGTGACGTAAAGGCGACCGCCGGCATCGTGTTCAGGCCGCGGTAATGCCCTGCTTCACCCCAGGGCTCCGCGTACGGATCGCGCATCCACCCGCCCTCGAATCCGCCGTCCACGCCGAGCTTGATTCCGCCCACGCGAAGGCGGTCGTCGCCGTCGTCGGGCCTGACGTCAGACTGCTCGAGGGCGGCAGGCCGAAACAGAAACACGACGCGCATGTCGAGCCGCCCGCGCTTCTCGATCTCCTGCAGCAACCGGTACTGCTCGATCGATCCGCCCGGGTGCCGGACCGTCGTCAGACCCGAGGCGTGCAGCTTCTGATACTCGGCGATCTGATCTTCGAGCCGTTGTTCGAAGGAACGAGAAGCCGGAGGAGGCAGTGTGACGGCATCCCTGGCACGATCCACCAGCTCGCCATTGAGCTCGCCATCGTCGTACCTGCCGATGCGGCCGCCGTCGGTTTGCGGCGTCGTCTTCGTGATGTTCCAGCGCGCGAGCGCGGCGCTGTTCAGGATGTATTCGTGGCCGCCGCGGACAACGACGACGGGATGGTCGGGGACGACAGAATCAAGGTCGCGCAGGAGAGGCAGGCGCTGTTCCTTCAATTGACCTTCGTGCCAGTCGCTGTTGGTGACGATCAGTTCACCCGCCGCGGCCTTACGGGCGCGACCGGCGATCGCAGAGAGGAGCTGCCGAAGCGTACGCGCTCCGGACAGGTCGACGCCTGGTCCGCCGCCCGCGCTGTGAAGATGATTGTCGGAAAGGCCGGGGATGACGGTCCGGCCGCGGAGATCGATCTGCTTCGTGTTCGAGCCGGCGAGGCGACGGACGTCGGCATCCGAGCCGACCGCGACGAAGCGGCCGTCCCGGATCGCCACGGCTTGCGCATAGGTGAACGCGCCGTCGACCGTCACGATCTTGCCGTTGAAGAGGATGAGGGCAGGCTCCTCAGCGGTTGCTGCAAGAGCGGCGACAGAGACGATCAGGCTGATCAGCCGCATGCGCACGCGCGCATGGTACACCGGCTGACGCGATTCGACGTGCTAGGATGCCAGGGCATGTCGCCCGCCATCTATCGCGTCCGCCGATTCCGTCATGCGGCAGCGCTCGTGCTTCTCCTCGCCGCAGCGCCCAACGCCGCCGTGCAGGACGGCGCTCCCGCGCTCATTGCTCGCATCGAAGCGCGGCAGTCGCCCAACCGGCAGGGACTCGATCCCTACACGATCCCGGAGTTGATGGAGAAGTTCCGAGTCGCCGGCATGTCGATCGCCGTGATCAAAGACTCGCAGATTCATTGGGCGAAGGCTTACGGCGTCGCCGACGTCGACAGCGGCCGTCCGGTCGAGCCCGGCACGATGTTCCAGGCCGCGTCGATCAGCAAGCCGGTTACCGCGATGGCGGTCCTGAAGGCGGCGCAGGACGGGAAGCTGTCGATCGACGCCGACGTCAACCAGACCCTGAAGTCGTGGAAGATTCCTCAGAGCGACCTGAACAACACGACTCCGGTGACGCTGCGGTCGCTCCTCAGCCACACGTCAGGGGCAGACGATGGGTTCGGATTTCCCGGATACCATCCGTCCGGCCCTTGGCCGACGGTGCCGCAGGTCCTGGCTGGCGAGAAGCCGTCGAACGTCGGCCCGGTGATCTTCGCGCGTCCGCCGTTTTCCGCCTTCAAGTATTCCGGCGGCGGATTCACGATCGTGCAGCTGGCCCTGATGGATCTCGCGGGTAAGCCGTTCGCCGACGTGCTGCAGGCGAGCGTTCTCGGCCCGCTCGAGATGAAAGACAGCACTTACGAGCAGCCGCTGCCGCAGTCACGCGAGGGGAGAGCGGCACACGCCCACAGCGGACAGGGCCGGGCGATGGACGCGCCGTGGCACGTCTATCCCGAGCAGGCGGCCGCCGGGCTCTGGACGACGCCGAGCGATCTGGCGCGATTCGCGATTGAGGTCCAGCGCGCGCTCGCCGGTCCGAAAGGACGGGTGCTCACGCAGGCGATGGCGCGTGAGATGATCACGCCGACCGGCGTCGGCGGCTTCGCCGTGGGGCTGGGCGTGGACAAGCGCAACGAAGGGTGGTACTTCAGCCATGGCGGCAGCAACTGGGGCTTTCGCTGCAACCTCATCGCACACGTCCGGAAGGGGTACGGCCTCGTGGTCATGACCAACAGCGACAGCGGCGGTGTCTTGCTCGGTGAGATCGAGGCGCGGGTCGCAGCGGCGTACGGCTGGGATTCGCTCGACAAACCGATTCCACGCTAAGGGGCAGAATGCTCGAACTGTTCTGGGAGCTGTATCAGCAGCGGCAAATTGGAAACGTGCGTGAGACGGCCGGTAATGCGATGGCGCACGCAGAGGCCATGAGGATTACTGCGGCGCGGGAGACCGGCAAGACGGACGAGCGCGTCGACAAGCTCGTGCTCATGGTCCACGCCATGTGGACGCTCCTCTCCGAGAAGACCGGCCTGACCGACGCTGAACTGCTCAAGCGCGTCACCGACCTCGATGCGCAGGACGGGACGATCGACGGACGCATCACCCGGCCGCCGGTTCGCTGCTCGAAGTGCGACGCCGTGGTGTGTCGGAAGTTCAGCCGATGTCTGTTCTGCGGCGAGGAGTACACCGGCGGAAGTGCATTCGAGACTCTTTAGGTAATTACTGGTACACTGTCGCGGTTTAATTACACGGTTGACGGAGCAAAGGAGCTCAGATGGCCAAGAGAAAGGCAAATGCCGCGTTCATGAAGCCGGTGCAACCGACCGGAGCGCTGACCGACGTCGTCGGCGACAAGCCGATCCCGCGGACCGAGGTCACGAAGCGGCTGTGGGTCTACATCAAGAAGCACAAGCTTCAGGACGCGAAGAACAAGCGGATGATCAAGGCGGACGACACGCTCAAGTCCGTGTTTGGCGGCAAGTCGACCGTCAACATGTTCGAGATGACGAAGCTCGTAGGCAAGCACCTGAAGTAGATCTTGTGATTTCGTGATCTCGCGATCTGGCGATCTGCCGGTCGGGTGACCGCTTCATCGTTCCCCCGATCGCAGATCGACAGGTTCCTTGTCGACCGTCGCCGCGCGTTCCACTTCGATCGTGCAGTCGTTGGCGATCGCGATGATGGCGCCGATTGCCGCGAGCGCCGGCGCGAAGACAGCCCCCACGACGCCGGCCGTCAGCGGGAATTCCGCGACCGTGCGCCCGCCCTGTCGTACGGCAACCCGTCGGACGTTCCCTTCGTGCACGAGCTGCCTGAGTTTCTCGAAAAGCTCGTTTCCCTGCGCATTGATCGTTTCCCAGAACGTCGTTTCGCCCATGGCGCTCCTCAGACCATTCTGACGCGTCTGCCGCCTCTGGAGTTCCGTTTCAGAGGAACCTTTCCAGAAGGTCAGCGAACGGTCGCGGATACTCGGTCGCACTCAGATGCCCCGACCCTGGAATGACGGCGAGCGCGGCGCCCGGAATGGCATCGGTGAGCGCCTGGGCCCAGGAAACCGGCACTGCTTCGTCTGCGTCTCCACATATGACGAGCGTCGGACAGCGAATCTGTTTCAGCCGCTGCTGATAGTCGAGCGAGGCGATCGCATCACAGCAGGCGGCGTAGCCTCGGGCGTCGGCTGCCAGCACGGTCTGTCGCGTTCGCGATAGCGCATCGTCGCCGGATGCGAGAAAAGCCGGCGAGAAAGATCGCCGGAGGATGAAGTCGACAAGCGCCGGCATGCCGTCGGTTCGCGCGGTCGTGCCACGCTCGATCCAGCCGCGGCGGAGATCGTCGGGATACGTGCTCGCCGTGTTCGCGACGACCAGGCGCGCGATGCGGCCCGGATGGCGAATCGCAAGCCCCAGTCCGATCATCCCGCCGAGCGACAAGCCGACCCATGACACGCGTTCGTGCTTCAGCTCGTCGATGAGCCGCTCCGCGTCGTCCACGAGATCGTCCAGCGTGAACGGCGATTGGATCAGGTCGCTGCGTCCGTGGTTCCGCGTGTCGTACCGAACGACTGTCCACCTTTCTTCGATGGAGGTGGTGATCTGGCCCCACATGTGCAGGTCGAGGCCGAGCGCGTGGCTGAAGACGACAGGCGGACCCGCGCCGCTGACGACGTAGTGCAGAGAGGGGCGAGATGCGGTGAAGGGCATGGACGACCCTAAAGCGTCGTACCACCCGACCGGGTCGTACCTCCCGATTGCTGCGACATGATCGCCTCCGCGCGGTTGAAGGCTGTGTGCGCGGCGGGTACCCCGCAGTAGACCAGCGACTGCAGGAGGACTTCTTTCAGCGTATCAGCCGGTACGCCGTGATCGAGCGCCGCGCGGAAGTGCAGATCGAACTCCTCCCATCGCCCCAGCGCGATCGTGAATGCGAGGACCAGCAGCCGCCGTGTTTCGTCAGGGAGGCCGGGGCGGGTCCAGATCTCGTTCCACGCGAATCGGGTTATGAGCGACTGAAGATCGGCGTTGAACGCGGTCCGGTTGGCGAGCGCGCGGTCGACCCACTCGTCGCCGAGAATCTCACGACGCCGCTTCAGTCCACGTTCGAAGGCTGCGTCACGATCGTCTGGCACGCTCATCGGAAGGTTCCTTCTTCGCTCAAGATGTTCATCGTCGCCCGCGCGGCCGCCGACACGGCAGCCTGTCGATCGAAAGTGAGGGGCGACGGCTGCCCGGATTCCGCAACCGAGGCAGCTGCCTGTTCGATGTTCCGCGAGGCCCGGCCGGCGTTGAACGTCACGCCTTCGAGGAGATCCGCGAGCGTGTCGATCGCGCCGACGGCATAGCTCACGAGCGACGGCGCAATCGCGAGCTCCGCCTGCCAGCTTCCCAGCCCGCGTTCGTGCTCCGAGTCCATCGTGCCGAGCACGGCGGCCGACAATCCCTGGACGACGTGACCGCAGCCGCGGATGCGCATGCACATCACCGGGTTGCGCTTGTGCGGCATGGCCGACGAGAGGCCGCCGGCGGCGGAGGGCTCGTCGATTTCGGCCACTTCCGTCTGGTTCATCAACGCCAGGTCGCCGGCGATCTTGACTGCGACGCCGGTCGTCAGCGCGAGCTGGACGAGCAGATTGGACGTCGCATCGCGCGGGACCTGCCAGCGGGCCGCAGACAGACCCAGTTCTCCGGCCACGAGCGTTTGAATCTCGCTCCATTGATCGCCCAGGCCAAGCCCCGTGCCGATGGCACCGGCGAGCTGCAGGGAGAGGCCGCTCCCGGCGGCGGCAGTCAGGCGCGACTCGCAGCCGCGAAGCGAAACGCCCCACTGCGCCGACTTGAATCCAAACGTCGTGATTCCCGCCGCCTGCAGGAGTGTTCGCGCGAGCACGGGCGCCTCTGCATGCGTCTGCGCCAGACCGAACGCCGCTGTTCGCGCGCGCTCCAGCGCCGACCGTGCGAGCTTCACACAAGGCTGCAGGCAGAGGGCCGTTGCGGTGTCGAGCGCATCCTGAGAGGTCGCGCCGATGTGAACGTATTGGCCGGCGCCCGCGGTCCGGTACTCCACGCACGATCTCAGCTGGTCGAGAATTTCTACGACCGGCGTACCGGCGCGGTGGCCCCCCGCAACGATTGACTCGAGATCCGGGCGGTAGTCCGCGACGGCGGACTCGATCGCCCGCATCGCCGGGGACGGGATCAGCCCGATCGACGCCTGCGCGCGAGCGAGCGCAAGCTCGAAACGCACGATGGCCGCGACATAGGCCTCTGGTGACAGGTATGCATCGCAGGCGGTGCCGGTCAGGATGACCCCGGGAAGCGTCATCTCAGGTCGAAGAAGACGGTCTCGCCCTCGCCCTGGAGGCGAATCGACCACTCGAGCGTTCGGGTGCTGGTGTCGACCCGCGAGGGCAGCAGCGTCGCGAGGCGGCCGGTCGGAACCGTTCGCAGTTCTTCGCGCGCGGCGACGCGTTCGGGGGAGTCGTCCACGTACAAGCGCGTTCGAAGTTCGGCGAGGAGGCCGCGCGCGAACACTGTGATGTGCGCGACGGCCGGTTCGTTCGCAGGACGACGGATGGTGAACGTATAGCGGCCGTCGGAGGAAGTATAGACGCGCTGCAGGTCGTCCGGAATGCACTCAGCGGGTGATGGCGGACGGCCCGGCTGCCAGACCTCGAGGAGCGCATCGGGCACGCCCGCGCCGTTGCCGTCGGTCACGATTCCTTCAACGAGCCACTCATGCTCGTCACGTTTCGCGTCAGTCGGCCGATCGCGAACGAGCCACTCGAGGCCTTCGTGGAAAAACGGCCCGATCGTTTGCGACGGCGTCAGCGGCCTTTCCGGGTCCATGCTCAGTCTCTATGATCCGCGGCTTCGAAGGGCGTCGAGCCGCGACCGTCGAGCACGACGTCGAATCGATAGCCGAGGGCGGCCCCCTCGATGGCGAGCGGCAGATCGAATCGTGAGATGAGCCGGTCGCGCGCCCCGGCGGGCACGCTGTTGATGATCGGATCGAGCGCCAGGAGCGGGTCACCAGGAAAGTACATCTGGGTGATCAACCGCTGGGCGTAGCTCCTGCCGAAGAGCGAGAAGTGGATGTGCGCGGGACGCCACGCCTTCGGGTGGTTCTCCCACGGATAGGGTCCGGGCTTGATGGTGATGAACCGATACCAGCCGTTTTCGTCGGTGAGCATCCGCCCGACGCCGCGGAAGTGCGGGTCGATCGGCGCGTGATGTCGATCGGCCGCATCGCGGTACCGCCCGGCGGCGTTGCATTGCCAGATTTCGACGAGCGAATCGCGCACGGGACGGCCGGTCGAGTCGAGAATACGGCCCGCGACGACGATTCGTTCGCCGAGCGGTTCGGCAGTTGACTGGCGTGTCAGGTCCGCGTCGGTATCCGCGAAGCGCGCACCGCTGAAGTCCGGCACGGCCAGCTCGTCCTCGCCGATGTCGAGCGCGACCGGCGCCTCGCGCGGCGCGCGCAGCACCGTGCTTTTGTAGTCGGGGTAGAGCAGCGGCGGGTGCACGTCTCTTCTGGCGCGCATCGCGGTGCAGTATACATGTTAGTCTGGGCGCCGCAGAGACGCGGAATGAACGCAATCCGCGCGGAAACCATCGGCAGCCTGCTCCGGCCGGACTATCTGAAGGCCGCGCGCGACGAGCTCGAGCGCGGCGCAGTCACGCCGGGCGCATTCAAGCGCATCGAGGACCGCGCTGTCGACGAAGCGGTCGCTCTCCAGGAATCGGCCGGCCTCGACGTCGTCACCGACGGCGAGCAGCGGCGCTACGCGTTTTTCGGCCATCTCATCGACGCGCTCGAAGGCTTCGACAGGTCCGCGGGGTGGGCGATCCCGTTCCGCGACGAGAACGGGCGCGAAGTCACGCTCCAGCGGCCCGTCGTGGTGGAGAAGCTCCGCTGGCGTCGGCAGATGGCGGTCGAGGAGTTCACCTACCTTCGCGGCCGCACGCGCCGGCCCGTGAAGGTCACACTCGTCAGCGCGCAGCAGGCGGCTGCATACTACGACCCAGACAAGTCGCGCGGCGCGTACTCCACGCGGGACGCCTACCTCGCAGACCTCGTAGACTTCACGCGCCGCGAGATCGAGGAGTTGCGCCGTCTGGGTTGCGAGTACGTGCAGATCGACGCGCCACAGTACGCCGCTCTGCTCGACGAATCAATCCGCGAGGGCTATCGCAAGCGCGGGAGCGATCCCGACAGGATGCTCGACGCCTGCGTCGAGCTCGACAACGCGATCATCGACGGCCATCCGGGCATGATGTTCGGCATTCACATCTGCCGCGGCAACTACCAGAGCATGTTTTACGCATCCGGCGGCTACGACCGGATCGCGCAGAAAGTCTTCACCCGCGCGCGCTTTCACCGTTTCCTGCTCGAGTACGACGATGCGCGGTCGGGGACGTTCGAGCCGCTCAGGCACGTCCCTGACGACCGGATAGTGGTGCTCGGGCTCGTCAGCTCGAAAAAACCGCGCCTCGAAACGCCGGAGGAATTGAAGGTTCGTATCGACGAGGCCGCTCGCATCGTCCCGCTCGAGCGGCTCGCGCTCAGCCCGCAGTGCGGGTTCGCATCCACGTCGGAAGGCAACCGTCTGTCAACGGAGGATCAACGTCAAAAGCTCGACGTCGTGGGCCGCACCGCCCAGGCGGTGTGGTCGCCATGAGAAAGGAGTCATCCCGATGGTTCCAGCGATGACCCGCGTACTGGTGCTGTCGTGCGTCCTGGCGTCGATGGTGTCGAACCTGGAGGCGCAAACCGCGACCGGAACGCTGTCGGGCGTCATTCGCGACACCACAGGGGCGGTGATGCCCGGCGTTGCCGTGACCGCGAAGAACGCGGCGACCGGCGTGTCGCGCACGGTGGCGAGCGATGCCGAAGGCCGCTATCGCATCGTGAACCTCGAGCCGGGGGCATACGAGGTCAGGGCGGAGCTTGCCGGGTTCCGCACCGCCGCAACGAGGGGGGTCGCGGTTCTCGTCGGCGGGACGACGGAACTCGACTTGACGATGTCGGTGGGTCAGCTTGCCGAGGAGGTGACGGTCGCGACGGAACCGCAGTTGATCGAGTTGTCCAAGACGGAGCTCAGTCGCGTCGTGAGCAGCGAGGAGATCGAATCGCTGCCGATCAGCGGCCGCAACTTCGTGGACTTCGTGAAGCTGTCGAGCGGCGTGACGCTCGGCCGGGAGAACGTGGGCGGCGGCGCGTTCAAGGAGCCGGACGTTGGGGTCGGGTCGGCCGCAGCCCCGCGGCTGTCGTTTGGCGGACAGCCGGAGCTGAACACGCAGATCCAGGTGGACGGCGCCGACAACGTGCAGACGTTCACCGGGCTTCCGCGCGCGACGCCGTCGCAGGAGGCGGCACGGGAGTTCCGCGTGCTCAACTCGACGTATCTCGCGGAGTACGGGCGCGCGCTGGGCGGGTTCGTGAACATCGTGACGAAGTCGGGCACGAACCGGAGGAGCGGGTCGGCGTACTACTTCGGCATGTCAGACGCGTTCGCGGCTCGATCGATCCTCAACCGGCCCGGAGAAGATGAACTGGGGCAGCATCAGTTCGGCGGCACGTTCGGCGGGCCGATCACCCCGGATCGGACGTTCTTCTTCGCGAACTACGAGGGGCAGATTCGCGAGCAGTCGAACCGCTTCTCGCAGGTCGTTCTGGACAATCTCGTTCTGCTGAACGCTGTGCGGGTGCCGCTCGGGCTGCGTGCCGAGACGACCGACCAGGTCCTCGACAACGCGTACCACTCGTTTCTCGTGAAGGCCGACCATCATCCCAGCGGGAACCACACGCTGTCGGTCCGCTACAACTTCCTCGACTCGGACACGGAGAATTTCCTCGGCGGTGGCGGACGCGCGTCGCCGACGTCGAGCACCGCGCGCGACAACGAGACGCGCGATCAGGCTCTCGTTGCCAGCGTCGTGTCGGTCCTGTCGGCAACGCTCGTGAACGAGGGCCGGTTTCAGTTCGCCCGGCGCACGTTCGACTTCTCGGCGCGCTTCAACGAGCCGTCGCTCGACGTCTCGAACTTCATCATCATGGGAAAGAGCACGTCCGACGTGGACTACTACGCCGAGACGCGTGTCCAGCTGGCCGACAGCGTGACCTGGACGACAGGCGCGCATCAGGTCAAAGGCGGCATCGACATCAACATCCTGGGGAACGACTCGGTGTGGAACCTGTTTTTCCCGGCGCGGATCGTGTTCCCGAATCTTGCCGCCTTCCAGACGTTCTCGCCCGTGGTGTTCTGGTGGCCCTTTCTCGCGACCGCTACCTCCTATCCAGGCATCAGCACGTCCTGGACCCAGGCGGTGCCGTCTGACTGGGTCGACGAGACCGAGTTCAGCTTCGATCACAGTTCGTATGGATTCTTCGTGCAGGATCAGTGGAAGGCGTCCGAGCGGCTGACAGTGAGCTACGGCATCCGCTACGACCTCGAGAATTACCCGTCCCGATACGTCTCCGAGGGCGACTACAACAACTTCCAGCCGCGCGCCGGCGCCGCCTACGCGTACAGCGACCGCGGCGTGGTTCGCGCGGGGTGGGGCATCTTCCACGACCGCCTCGCGAGCAGCATCGGCCAGCTGTTCAACGCGACCGAGTGGTCGAGCGGCGGTAACCTGGCCAACTCGCAGGCGCTCTTTCCGACGATCGCGCCCATCCAGGGCCGCTTCGAACAGCGCACGGTCGGCGGTCCGGCGGCGCGGCCCGCGGCGCTCGCGTTTCTCGCGAACGGAACCGTCCCCGCCGCAGGCACGAAGGGGCTCGCCGACACGATCGACGGCGCGCTCGACACGCCGTACAGCCACCAGGCCAGTGTGCAGATCTCGCAGGAGGTCGGACCCGGCTGGGCCCTGTCAGCTTCGTATCTCTACGTCGGGGCGCGCGATCTGATCGGTCATACCGGCAATCTGAACGCGGTCCAGACTGGCACGCTGCCGACCGGCAAGCCCATTATCGGCGGCCGCATGTTCCCGGAGGTGGGCGCGATTTTCGTCCAGACCAACACAGGAGAGTCGTCTCATCACGGCGGGACGTTCGAGGTCCAGAGGCGGCTTGCCGATGGGTACAGCCTCCACGGGAGCTACACCATCTCGCGGACGCGGACCAACGTGGACTCGCTCGCCAACCTGTCGGACATCCCGGAGTATCTGGACGTCGACGCCGAGCGCGGTCCTTCGCGGCAGGACGTCACGCACCGATTCACGCTCTCAGCGCTCAGCCAGCTGTCCGACACGCTGCCCGTCGTCGGACGCATCCGGCTGAGCGGCGTCGTGACGATCGAGAGCGGCCGCCACTACAACATCTTCATCGGGGGCGATTCGAACGCCGACGGGAATCCCAACACCGACCGGCCGTGCTGCGTCGGCCGCAACTCGTACGAAGGGCCCGGCTACGCGAGCGTCGACGTGCGCGTCGCGCGGGAGTTCGCGCTCAACGATCGCGCCCGGCTCGACGTCAGCCTCGATCTGTTCAACCTGTTCAATCGCGACAACGTGAAGGACGTCAACACGGTCTGGGGCGGGATCGACATCAACGTGCCGCCGGCGCCGCAGTTCGGCTTCGGCACGGCGCGCGATATGTTCAACCCGTTTCAGGCACAGATCGGGCTCAAGTTGAAGTTCTAACGGCAGCCCTAAAGGGCTGCGCTACTTCTTCGTGTACCTCTTCAGCGCTCTCGGGCCGACCTCGGCGCCGTAGACGTTCCCCTGCGCGTCGGCGGCGACGCCTTCGGCGCCGCTCGTGGCCGACTTGTCGGCGTCGGCGACGGGATCGGGGATGAACGCGATCACCTTGCCGTCCTTCGCGCTGCCGATCCGGATGCCGCGCTTCCAGCCCGGATTGCTCTTGGCGTTCGACTCCGAGTCGGCGCCGTAGAGCATGTCGTTCTTGTCGATGTAGATTCCACTCAACCGGCTGAACTGTTTCCACTCTTCGAGGAACTTGCCATCCTGGTCGAAGATCAGCAGCCGGTTGTTGCCGCGGTCGGCGACGAACAGCCGGCCGCGTGAGTCGAACGCAATCCCGTGCGGCGTCTTGATCTCGCCCGGTCCCGAACCCCACTTGCCGAACGACTTGATGTACTTGCCATCCTTCGAGAACTTCACGATGCGCGAGACCGTGCTCGGTGTCGCATCGGAGTTCTGCCCGCTGTGGCCGTCCGCCACGAAGATGTCGCCGTTTGGCGCCGTCGCCACGTCGCACGGCTCGTTGAGATGACCCGGCGGGTCGCCCGCCATACCGGCCATGCCGAGCGTCATCAGGACTTTCCCCTCGGGGCTGAACTTGACGACAACGTGCCCTTTGCCGGCGATGACTTTCGGGTCGACGTTGCCGAGCGGGATGCTGTCGACGATCCAGACGTTCCCTTCGCGATCGACGTGAATGCCGTGGGGGAATACGAACATGCCGCCGCCGAAGCTCTTCACGAGCTTGCCGGACGAATCGAACTTGAGGACGACCGGCAGCGTCGAGCCGCCGCAGATGTTGGCGCCGCATCGTTCGGCAACCCAGATCGAGCTGCCGTCGGGATCGATGTCGACGGCGCTCGTCGATCCCCAGGTGCGCCCCTCGGGCATCTTCGCCCAGTTCTCGATCGTCTGATACGGATTCGGGAGGTCATTCGTGGGCTGCGAAGCGCTGGCGATTCCCAGACACGCCGCAAGGGCAACCCACGCGTGCTTACTCCTGTTCATCTGTCTCTCCCTCACGTTAGGCGTTCGGCACTTGGCATTCGGCATTCGGCATTGCGCATTACCGTTTCGTCGGCCAGGGCGCCCCGCGATTCGGCGTCGTGACCGGCGCCACGCCCTTGTAGACGAACTTCTGCAGCCGTTTGCCTTCGTACGTCTCCGTCGTATAGATGTTGCCCTTCGAATCGGTGGCGATGCTGTGGACGCCGAAGAACTGTCCCGGCTGGCGGCCGCCGTCGCCGAAGCTCGTAAGCACTTCCAGCGTGTCCCGCTTGATGATGTAGATGCGCTCGTTCTTGCCGTCAGCCACGTACAGGTATTCCTGTTTCGGATCCTTCGAGAACGCAATGTCCCAGACCGAACCGTCGCCGAGCGTCCGCTTCGCGATGAAGGTCTCCTTCACGAACGTGCCGTCCGGTTTGAAGACCTGGATGCGATCGTTCGGTCGATCGCAGACGTAGAGCAGCCCGTCGTGTGCGAGCTCGGCGCAGTGCACCGGCGTGCGGAACTGCTGTGCGGGTGGATCGTCCGGCTTATAAGGTCCGAGGTCCTTGTCGTCCGGCTTGTTCCCGTACGCGCCCCAATAGCGTTTGAACTTCCCGCTGTCGGCGTCGATGACGGCGACCCGCTTGTTGAGATATCCGTCCGCGACGTAGGCCTCGTTTGCGCGAGGGTCGATGAAAATCTTCGCGACACGGCCGAAGTTCTGCGTGTCGTGGCTGTTTCCCGCGTACGTCGGCTCTTTCTTTTCGTTCGTGCCGCTCTGGCGGGCCTTCGCCTTGCCGAACTGGGCGAGGAGCTTGCCCTCCTGCGTGAACTTCAGTACGTGCGAGTCGCCATCGCCGTTGCCGCCGATCCACACGTTTCCCTTGTGGTCGATCGCCATGCCATGGTTCGACTCCGGCCACTCGTACCCCTCAGCCGGACCGCCCCACGACCCGACCAGGTTTCCCTCGGGATCGAAATGCAGGACGGGCGGCGCAGGCCGGCAGCAGAACTCCGCCGTCGGCGGGTCGGTCGCCAGTCCGATCTCCGTCCGCGCGGCGAAGCCGGTGTTGTTCCGGTGCACGATCCAGACGTGGTCGCGCGCGTCGACGGCGAGGCCGATCGACATGCCGAGAATCCAGTTGTTCGGGAGAGGCCTGGGCCAGAACGGGTCGACCTCGAAGACCGGCGCGACCGTGGCGCGGCCATCCTGGGCCGCCGCGCGGTCCAGCTCGGCCTGCCCGATGCCGAGCCCAACGAGGACGATGAGGAAGCTTGCCCCGATCAGGAGATTTCGCCGCATGCGCTCCTCCAGTGACCACCGAATCTGCACGAACCGCGCGAAAGTATACTCTCACTCGATGCCGCCGCGCGCTGCCGCCAGGATCGTCCTCGCGCTCCTCGCCGTGCTGCCCGCCGGCCTGGGCGCCCACGAAATTCCCGCCGAGGTCACGATCCACGCGTTCGTCCGCCCCGAAGGCGACCGGCTGCGGTTGATCGTGCGGGCGCCGATGGCGGCCATGCGCGACATCAATTTCCCCGCTCGCGGCCCCGGGTATCTGGATATCGGCCGCGTCGATCCGTTCCTCCGATCGGGGGCGACGCTCTGGATCGCCGGCGCGGTACGGCTCCTCGAGAACGACACGGCGCTGCCCGCGCCGCAGATCGCCGCGATCAGGGTGTCGCTCCCGTCCGATCGGTCGTTTGTGGCGTACGACAGCGCACTCGCACACACGACCGGTACGGCGCTGCCGGCCGACACGGAGATCGTCTGGAACCAGGCGCTGCTCGACGTAGTGCTGGATTATCCAATCAGGTCAGATCGTTCGCGGTTCTCGATCGATCCGGAATTCTCGAGGCTGGGTCTCAGAGTGACGACGGTGCTCCG
>DATAFJ010000275.1:0-8112 GCA_036257535.1 Vicinamibacterales bacterium
CGTCATCCGCGCAATCCGTGAAATCCGTGGCTCGTTGATCTGCGAAGTCCGTGGCTCGTTGATCTGCGAAGTCCGTGGCTCGTTGATCTGCGAAGTCCGTGGCTCGTTGATCTGCGAAGTCCGTGGCTCGTTGATCTGCGAAGTCTGTGGCTCGTTGATCTGCGAAATCCGTGGCTCGTTGATCTGTGCAATCCGTGGCTCGTCGATCCGCGAAATCCGTGGCCAAATCTGCATGATATAGTCTCGGGACGTGACGAAACCACAGAAGATTCAGCCGGCCAACGGCCGCGTGGGCGTGCTGCTGGCAGGGCTGGGCGCGGTCAGCACGACGTTCATCGCGGGCGTGCTCGCCGTCAGGAAAGGCATCTCGAAACCGATCGGATCGCTCACCCAGATGGGGACCGTTCGACTCGGCAAGCGAACGGAAGCGCGTTCCCCCGCGATCAACGAGTTCGTACCGCTCGCCTCGCTCGACGACCTGATCTTCGGCGGCTGGGACATCTTCGAAGACGACTGTTACGACGCGGCGCGGACGGCCGGCGTTCTCGAGCCGGTGCTCCTCGATCAGGTTAGGCCGGAGCTCGAAGCGATCAAGCCGTGGCCCGCCGTGTTCGATCGCAAGTATGTGAAGCGCCTCGACGGGCCGAACGTGAAGCGCGCCAAGACCAAGCGCGAGCTCGCCGACGGCCTCACCGACGACATCCGCCGTTTCAAGAAAGCGAACGCGCTCGATCGGCTCGTCCTCATCTGGTGCGGCTCGACGGAAGTGTTTCTCACCGAGAGCGACGTGCACCAGAGCCTCGACGCCTTCGAAAAGGGGCTCGAGGCGAACGACCCCAGCATTCCGTCGAGCATGATCTACGCGTACGCGGCGATCAAGGAAGGCATTCCGTACGCGAACGCGGCACCCAATCTGAGCGCCGACGTGCCCGCGCTCGTCGAGCTCGCCGCGAAGACGGGCGCGCCCATCGCCGGCAAGGACCTGAAGACGGGGCAGACGCTCATCAAGACGATCATCGCGCCCGGTCTCAAGGCGCGGCTCCTCGGCGTCAGAGGATGGTACTCGACGAACATTCTCGGCAACCGGGATGGAGAGGTGCTGGACGACCCCGAGTCGTTCAAGACGAAAGAGGAAAGCAAGAAGTCGGTCCTCGATTACATCCTGCAGCCGAATCTGTACCCTGATCTGTACGCCCATCTCTGCCACGTCGTCCGCATCAACTACTATCCGCCGCGCGGCGACAACAAAGAGGGCTGGGACAACATCGACATGGTCGGGTGGCTCGGCTACCCGATGCAGCTGAAGATCAACTTCCTCTGCCGCGACAGCATCCTCGCGGCGCCGATTGTCCTCGACCTCGTCCTGTTCCTCGATCTCGCGAAGCGCGCCGGCATGTCGGGCGTCCAGGAGTGGCTGTCGTTCTACTTCAAGAGCCCGATGCACGCGCCGGAGCTGTACCCGGAGCACGATCTGTTCATCCAGTTGATGAAGTTGAAGAACACGCTGCGCTTCATGCGCGGCGAGGAACTGATCACGCATCTTGGACGGGAGTATTACGACTGATGCCTCCCAAGCTTCAACCCGCGCTCCTGGGCGGCACCTTCATCGGTGTCCTGTCGGCGCTGCCGTTCATCAGCGCGGGGAACGCCTGCTGTTGTCTATGGGTCGTCGGCGGTGGCGTGCTCGCCGCGTATGTGATGCAGCAGAACTACCCGCTGCCCATCACGACCGGCGACGGCGCGCTCGTGGGTCTCCTGGCCGGGATCTTCGGCGCGGTCATCGGAAGCATTCTGTCCGTGCCGATCGAGCTGATGTTCGGCGACGTCCAGCGTGAAGCCCTCCTGAGCCTTCTGTCGCGGTTCAACGAACTGCCGCCCGAAGCGCAGGACATGTTCGGCCGCTACAGCGGACGCGGTGTCGTCGAGCGGGCCGTGACGTTCGTCTTCGGCCTCATCGTCTTCGCGGTCGCCGGATCGATCTTCGGCACGCTCGGGGGGGTGCTCGGCGCGGCGATGTTCCGGAAGGACCCGCCACCGGCAATGCCGCCGATGCCGCCGACGCCGACCGAGACGCCGCTGGTGCCCTAGCCGCAGACTCCGATGACCCATCATCCCGAAATCGACGCGCTGCTGCGCGAAGATCGCCGGTTTCCGCCGCCGGACGAGTGGCGGCGTTCCGCCAACATCACCGACCCGGACGTCTATCAACGCGCGGCCGCGGACCCGGAAGCGTTCTGGGCCGGATTCGCCTCCGAGCTCGACTGGATGCGCCGGTGGGATCGCGTGCTCGAGTGGAAGGCGCCGTATGCGAAGTGGTTCGTCGGCGGGCGGCTGAACGCGAGTACGAACTGCGTGGATCGGCACGCGCGTACGCCGCGCCGCAACAAGGCCGCGATTATCTGGGAAGGGGAGCCTGGCGATCGACGCACGCTGACCTACTTTGATCTTTATCGCGAGGTCGGCCGGTTCGCGAACATCCTCAAGTCGCTCGGCGTGAAGCGCGGCGATCGAGTTGCCATCTACCTGCCCCTGATACCGGAGCTGGCAATCGCGATGCTGGCCTGCGCGCGTATCGGCGCGGTGCACAGCGTGGTGTTCGGCGGCTTCAGCGCGGAGTCCCTGCGCGACCGGATCAACGATGCCCAGGCGTCGCTGCTCATCACCGCAGACGGCGGATACCGCCGCGGCCAGATCGTTCCGCTCAAGCAGACGTCAGACGAGGCGCTCCGCGACACGCCGTCGATCAGGCACGTCATCGTCGTGCAGCGGCAGGCGGGCGCGCCGTTTCCGGTGCACATCCAGGAAGGCCGCGACCACTGGTACCACCGCCTCGCGCAGGACGCGAACTGGAATTGCGAGCCGGAGGCGATGGACGCCGAGGACATGCTCTACATCCTCTACACGTCCGGCACCACCGGGAAGCCCAAGGGGATCGTCCACACGACGGGCGGATACCTCCTCGGCGCCTACGCGACGACGAAGTGGGTGTTCGATCTGAAAGAGGATGACGTCTACTGGTGCACGGCCGACATCGGCTGGGTGACTGGCCACAGTTACGTCGTCTACGGACCGCTTGCCAATGGCGCAACCGTCGTCATGTACGAAGGCGCGCCGGACTGGCCGGCGAAAGATCGCTTCTGGCAGATCGTCGAGAAGCACGGCGTCACCATTCTCTATACGGCGCCGACCGCGATTCGCGCCTTCATGCGCTGGGGTCCGGACTGGCCCGCGAAGCGGGATCTCACGAGCCTGCGTCTGCTTGGATCGGTCGGAGAGCCGATCAACCCGGAAGCGTGGATGTGGTACCACACCCACATCGGCGGCTCGCGCTGCCCGGTCGTCGACACGTGGTGGCAGACGGAGACCGGATCGATCTTGATCACTCCGCTGCCGGGCATCACGAGTACAAAGCCAGGCTCCGCGACGACGCCGTTTCCCGGAATCTCGGCGGAAATCAGGAACGCCGCGGGTGAACGTGTGAAGGTCGGCGGCGGTCTGCTCGCGCTCACGAGGCCGTGGCCGTCGATGCTCCGCGGCATCTATGGCGATCCGGAGCGCTTCGTCCAGCAGTACTGGAGCAAGTGGCCCGACGGCATCTACTTCACCGGCGACGGCGCGCGCCGCGACGAGGACGGGTTCTTCTGGCTGCTCGGCAGGGTTGACGACGTGCTGAACGTCGCGGGGCATCGGCTCGGGACGATGGAGGTCGAGAGCGCGCTGGTCGATCATCCGAAGGTCGCGGAAGCTGCCGTAGTGGGCCGGCCTCACGAGATCAAAGGCCAGGCGGTCGCGGCGTTCGTGACCGTCAAGGAGGGCGTGCATGGCTCGCCGGACCTCGCCGACGAGCTGAAGGAGCACGTAGTCAAGAAGATCGGCGCGATCGCGCGGCCCGACCAGATCCTCTTTGCCGCGGATCTGCCCAAGACGCGCTCGGGCAAGATCATGCGGCGGCTGCTGCGCGACATCGCCGAGGGCAAGGCCCTGGGCGACACGACCACGCTCGCCGATCCAGCCGTCGTGGCGCGATTGAAATCGGAATACGAAGAAAAAGAACCCTGAGGATATCGGGCGATGTCGTTCGATATTCGCTCGATCACAATTCAGCCGATGAGACGTCAGATCCCCCGATATAGAGATCCTCCGATGTCCCGATCACTTGGCCAGATGATCCGATCTTCCATGACCCGATATTCGTAGAGTCCAAATATGGCTCTGATTGAAACCCAGGATCTCTGGAAGACCTACGTCATGGGCTCCGAGGAAATTCACGCCCTCAGGGGGGTGTCTATCCAGATCGATCGCGGCGAGTACGTCGCGATCATGGGGCCGTCCGGCTCCGGCAAGTCGACGCTGATGAACCTGATCGGCTGCCTGGACACGCCGACGAAGGGGAGCTACCTCCTGAACGGCAAGCAGGTCAGCCAGATGAACGACGACGAGCTGGCGCGGATCCGGAACGAGGAGATCGGGTTCGTGTTCCAGACGTTCAACCTGCTGCCGCGCGCGACGGCGCTGCACAACGTGGAGCTGCCGCTGATCTACGGCGGCGTGGCATCGGGCGACCGGCAGAAGCGCGCGCTCGAGGCGCTCGAAAAGGTGGAACTGACCGACCGCAAGCTGCATCGGCCGAACGAGCTCTCGGGCGGTCAGCGCCAGCGCGTCGCGATCGCGCGTGCGCTCGTCAACAACCCGTCGATCGTCCTCGCAGACGAGCCGACGGGCAACCTCGACTCCAAGACCGGCGACGAGATCATGTCGCTCTTCGGCCGCCTCCACGCGTCAGGCAACACCATCGTCATCGTGACCCACGAACCGGACATCGCGGCGCATGCGCACCGGAGCATTCACATCCGCGACGGAAATGTCGAGAAGGACGTGAAATCGGGTCCGAAGCGGCTCGAGGAGGTTCGCTAGATCGCCGCGTAATGTCCGCCCGCGACTTCCTTGAGCGGCGCATCGCGGTTGAAGAGCGACGGATCGAGATCCACGCGCTTGCGCGGCGCTTCCGGATCGAGCGATGGAATAGCCGATAGGAGCGCCTGCGTGTAGGGGTGCGCCGGCGCGGCAAAAAGCTGCTCGGTCACGGCCATCTCGACAATCTTCCCCAGATACATCACGGCGACGCGGTCGCAGATGTGTCGCACGAGCCTGAGATCGTGCGCGATGAAAAGGTACGTCAGCTTCAGCTTCTCCTGCAGCTGCATGAGCAGGTTGACGACCTGCGCCTGGATCGACACGTCGAGCGCCGAGACCGGTTCGTCGGCGATGACGAAGGACGGGTTGAGCGCAAGCGCGCGGGCGAGGCCGATGCGTTGGCGCTGTCCGCCGCTGAACTCGTGCGGGTATCGAGGCAGGTGACTGGGATCCAGGCCGACGAGTGAGAAGAGATCGCGCACGCGCGCCAGCCGCTCCTGTTTCGTGCCGATGCGATGAATGACGAGCGGCTCTTCGACGATCGCCCCCGCTCGCATCCGCGGGTTGAGCGATGAATACGGATCCTGGAAGACGATCTGCATGTCCCGCCGCGCGCGTCGCATCCGCGCACGTGAGAACGCGAGCACGTTGTCACCGCGAAACAGCACCTGACCCGACGTCGGCTCCACGAGCCGCAGGATGCAGCGTCCGGTGGTCGTTTTGCCGCTGCCCGACTCGCCCACGAGGCCGAATGTCTCTCCGGCCGCGATCGAAAAGCTCACGTCGTCCACGGCGCGGATTACGGTTCTCGACGCGAAGAGACTGCGGCCGCGGGTGAAGTGCTTAGAGAGGTGGCGGACCTCCAGGAGAGGGCTACTCATACAGGAAGCAACGGACGGTTCGACTGCGGCCGAGGTCTCGGGCCGCCGGCATCTGCTGGTCGCAGTGATCGAATCGCGAAGGGCATCGCGGGGCGAACGCGCAGCCCGGCGGAACCTTCCCGAGCGGCGGCACCGTGCCCTGGATCGCCTGCAGCTTCGACCCGGGCGCTCCTCCTGGTACCGACGCCAGCAGCCCTTGCGTGTACGGATGCTTCGGATCGCGAAACAGCTCGCTCACGGGGGCTTCCTCGACGATGCGCCCGGCATACATGATCGCAACGCGGTCGGCCGTGCCGGCGACGACCCCGAGATCGTGGGTGATGAGGAGGAGCGACAGTTTGAACGTGCGCTTCATCTCACGCAGGAGGTCGAGGATCTGCGCCTGAAGGGTGACGTCGAGCGCGGTCGTCGGCTCGTCCGCGATGAGCAGCGCGGGCCGGCAGGCGAGCGCCATGGCAATCAGCGCGCGCTGGCGGAGGCCACCGGACAACTGGTGCGGATAGTCGTCGACGCGATGCGGCGCATCGGGCACGCGCACCGCATCGAGCAGCTCGACGGCGCGTCCCCGGGCCTCCTTCCAACCGGCACGGCCGTGCACGACCAGCGTTTCGGCGATCTGCGTGCCGATCGTGAAGACCGGGTTGAGCGCCGTCATCGGCTCCTGGAAGACGAGTCCGATCTGGGCGCCGCGCACCTCGCGCATCTCGCGCTCGCCGAGCGTCATCAAGTCCCTGTTCTTGAAGAGAATGCGGCCAGACGCGATGCGTCCCGGCGGCTGGACGAGCCGGAGGATGGAATAGGCGGTGACCGACTTGCCACTTCCCGACTCGCCGACCAGGCAGAGCGTTTCGCCCTCGCGGACTTCAAAACCGACGTCGTCTACGGCTCGCGCGGGACCCGAGGGAAGATCGAAAACTGTCGTGAGGTGCTCGACCCGGAGCAAGTCAGACACAGCCCGGGTGCCTCATGCCTGGTGCTAGGTGCTCCGTGCGAACTAGTGCCCTCTGCCTGGTCGGTGCCCTGTGCCAGGTGGGTGCAAGGTGCACCTGCCACCAAGCACTTTGGCGCCGCCGCACCCCGCACCCGGCACCCGCCGGCACCAGGCACCAGGCACGCGGCACCAGGCACCGAATCATGTGTCGATTTCCTTGTGTTCGCCGAAAACGCCCCGCAGTGTGTCGGCAATTTCGCCGAGCGTCGCCTTTGCTTCGACCGCGGCGATAATCGGCCGAACGAGGTTGTCCGATCCCCGGGCGGCGGCTGCGACGGCCTCGAGCCCGGCTTTCCACTGGCCCGTCCCTCTCGTTGCCCGCAGCGCTTTCACGCGGGCGACCTGCCGTCGCTCGATCGCCGGATCGATGTGCAGCAGCTCCAATCCTTCTTGGCGTCCCGCTTGAGCCGGCCCCGTGCCGCCAGCCGGACCCGCATATCGATTGACGCCGACGACCACCTGCGCTCCGCCGTCGATCGCCTGCTGGGCCCGGTAGGCCGACTCCTGGATCTCGCGCTGAATCTGGCCCGCTTCGATCGCCGCAAGCGTGCCGCCGATCGACTGGATCCTGTCGAGCGTCTGCCTCGCTTCCTCCTCGATCTCGTTCGTGCGCGCCTCGAGCGCCCACGAACCCGCGAGCGGATCGACGGAGTTCGCCGCCCCCGTCTCGTGCGCGATGATCTGCTGCGTTCTCAAGGCAATCCGCGCCGATTCTTCGGTCGGCAGCGCCAGCGCCTCGTCGCGGCCATTGCAGTGCAGCGACTGCGTGCCACCGAGGACGGCTGCCATGGCCTGGATCGCGACCCGGACGATGTTGTTGTCGGGCTGCTGCGCCATGAGAGTGCTGCCGGCCGTCTGCGTATGGAATCGGAGCTGCTGCGCGCGTGGATCGGTCGCGCCGAACCGATCGCGCATGACCCGCGCCCAGAGACGGCGGGCCGCGCGGAACTTCGCGACCTCTTCGAGGAAATCGTTGTGCGCGGCGAAAAAGAACGAGAGCCGACGGCCGATCCGGTTGACGTCGAGCCCGGACGCCGTCGCCGCCTCCACATAGGCGATCGCGTTCGCGAACGTGAACGCCACTTCCTGCGCGGCGGTCGATCCCGCCTCGCGGATGTGATACCCGCTGATCGAGATCGTGTTCCAGTTGGGCAGCTCCCGATCGCAGTAGGCGAAGATGTCCGTGACGATCCGCAGCGAGGCGCGGGGCGGATAGATGTAGGTCCCGCGCGCCACGTATTCCTTGAGGACGTCGTTCTGGATCGTTCCCGAGAGCGCCGTCTGATCCACCCCCTGCTTTCGCCCCACGGCGATATAGAGCGCCAG
>DATAFJ010000020.1:0-2498 GCA_036257535.1 Vicinamibacterales bacterium
CCGCTTCGTCGGGCGTCTTGCCGTAGAAGGGCATCAGCGCAGCCGATCCGCCGGGCACGCGCGCGATCTGCGCGCGCCAGGTGCCGGTGCCCACGCTGGACACCTCGATCAGATACTCGCGACCGTTGATGATTTCTTCGAAGCGATGCACGTTCACGTTAGCCGCCGGAACGAAGTCGGTTGTAATGAGGGCGAGGCAGCATTCTAACGGCTCTGGCCGGGCCGGCAAGCGAAAGGACCGTCGAAGGCGCACCCACACGGTGCACGGCCCGGGATTCCCGCCGGGATCGAGAAGAAAAAAAGTGTGACTGTCTGTCGGTCCACAGGCAATCCACGTCTTGTCCACAAGTTTTCCACAGGGGAGCGGATCGAGGCCGGTTTCAGTGTGCCTTGACGCATTCGATTGGGACAACTACGCTGGACTCCTCCATGCGCTCTGGACTCTTCGCTGGCCGGGGACCTGCCGCATGCCTCCTCGTCCTTGCCGCCGTCCTCGTCCCTGCCGCTTCGATGGCGGCGGATGCGGTCCTTTACCGTATCTTCCTGACCGACGGCTCCAGCCTCGTGAGCTATGGTGAGTTTGCGCGTGTGGCCGATCGCGTCGTGTTCTCCATGCCTGTCGGGACCGTCGATGGCGGAACACCTCAGCTGCGGCTCGTGAGCGTGTCGGATGCATCAGTGGACTGGGCACGGACCGAACGGTACGCCGAGGCCGTGCGCGCGCGGCGTTATGCGGAAACGCGCGGCGACGCCGAGTTCACGCGGCTCAGTGCCGAGGTCGCCCGGACCTTGAACGAGGTTGCGCGCACGCCGGACCCGAAGCGCCGGCTCCAGATTGCCACCGAGGCGCGGCGCTTGCTGTCGGGGTGGCCCTCGCAGCACCACGGCTACCGGGCAAAGGACGTCGCGGAGCTGTCGAGCATGCTCGACGAGGTCGTCTCCGAGCTGAGGGTCGCCGCGGGTGAGTCTCGACTCGATCTGAGCCTCGTTGTCGACACGCGTCCGGCTCCGCCGGTGCCCTTGATGGCAACGCCGACCTTCCGGGAGAGCATCGAACAGGCCTTCACCGCAGCCCGCGTGACGCCGGAAACGACGGAACGCGTGTCGCTCCTCCATGCCATCGTCCAGGCGCTCGGGCCGGTCACCAGGGAGAGTTGGGCTGCCGCGCTGCACGCCCGTGCCTCGTCGGATCTCAGGCTGGAACTGCGCACGGAGCAGGCGTACTCGGAGTTGAAGGCGCGAACTATGATCGCTGTCGAGCAGCGCGCGCGTACGGCGGACGTGAAAGGCATCGAGAAGCTGATTCGCGAGGTGTTGAAGGCTGATGACCGTCTCGGCAGGCTGAGGCCCCAGGCGACGGGCGCCCTGCTGGCGACGCTCGATGCCCGGCTGGCCGACGCCCGACGGCTTCGCCTGGAGCGCGACGCGTTCGCGATGCGCGCGAAGACCCTGCAGGCGTACCGCCGGAACGTCCAATCGGCCCTGGAAGACTTCGAGGATTCCTCGAAGGGGCTCGAAGAAATCCGGGCCCTGGCCGGACCTTCCGCGCGCGCGCTTCGACGAATGTCGGATCGCGCGTCGAAGAGCTTCGCAGAGTTGAAGAGGATGAGGCCGCCGGCCGAACTGCACACCGCCCACGCCCTGCTGACGAGCGCATTTCAAATGGCCAGCCAGGCAGTGTCGGCGCGCCAGCAAGCCATCCAGACGACGAGCATGGAGCTCGCCTGGCAGGCCTCCTCGGCGGCCGCGGGCGCGCTCATGATGTTCGACCGCGCAAACGAAGAGCTCGCGCGGCTCTCGGCGCCCCCCGGGTTGTGATCACGCCACGCATCACCCGCCTGGTGCGGGTCCCCGATCTCCACGGAATGCACGCTGCCGTTCGGCAGCTCGTGGCCGGGTGCGATCCGCTGGACGCACGCCATCACGCGGTGCTCGTGCCCACGCGCGGTGCCGCCGAGGCGCTTCGAAGGACCCTGGAGACCCAGTTGCTCGACGTTGCAACATCTCGCGATCACGCGATCGCGCGATCGCGCGATGTATGCGTGCTCCCGGACCTGCTGACGCGCGGCGACCTCTATCTGCGGCTGTACCAGGCTCTGCCGGAAGCGCCGCCGCTCCTCTCGGAGTTCGAGCGTGAAGCGCTCTTGAGGCGCGCCGCGCGTCTGGCGAGCGAAGGCGGCGCGCCCGCTCCTTTCCGGCTTCGTCCCAGGTTGATCGTCGAGATTCTCGCCTTTTACGACGAGCTACGTCGCCGTCACCGAACCGTCAGCGCCTTCGATCGCCTCATCACCGACAGCCTGGCGCCGAGCGTGGAGATCGATCGCGGCGCCGAGCGGATGATGCGGCAGACACGGTTCCTCACCGCGGCGTTCACGGAGTTCGAGCGAGCGGTCGGCGGGAGCGGATCCATCGACGAGCACGGCCTGCGGACGCTGCTCATCGAGAGCAGCGTCTCTGCCGGACTTCGTCACCTCGTGATCACCGTGGCGGATCAGGCG
>DATAFJ010000024.1:0-47367 GCA_036257535.1 Vicinamibacterales bacterium
CCCGTATCAGATTCAGGCGGCGATCAACGCGGTCCATGCCGATGCGCCGAAGGCGTCAGCCACGGACTGGAGGCAGATCCTGCAGCTCTACGATCATCTGCTCGCGCTGACGCCGGGCCCGATCGTCGCGCTCAACCGGGCGGTTGCACTGGCCGAGGTGGAGGGACCGGACCGCGCGCTCGAGGCCGTCGACGCGCTCGGTCTCGACCAGTACTACCTCTTTCACGCGATCCGTGCCGATCTGCTCCGCCGGCTGGGGCGCAACCACGAAGCGGTGACGGCATATGAGGCGGCCATCGAGTCCAGCCGCAACGCCGCGGAGCGCGATTTCCTGGTTCGCCGCTACTTCGGGCAACCCTAGCGCTTCTTCGCGGCGCTCGTTTTCGCCCTTCCTGTCTGGGCCGCCTCCTTCGCGCGGAACCTCGCGATTGCCTCGATCAGCTTCGCGGGAACAGGCTCGGTGAGCGGAAACCGGATCGTCCCCTTGTTATTGACCTCGTACGGCTCGAGCTCCTCCCTGAACGCGGCGACGAGGCGGGCGTTGGCGGGATAGATCGAGTAATGCTGTTTCCAGCCGGCGAAATAGATGACGACGCGGCCCTGGAAGCGGAACGCGGGAATGCCGTACGAGATCGTCTCCTCCGCTCCCGGTATGGCCTTGCGAATCGCGGCTCGAACGCGCTTGAGCGTGGTCTGCACCGGCCGCGGGAAGCGGGCAATGTATTGGGTGATGGTCATCGAAGCTCCGCTACGAGGTCGTCGAGCTGGTCCATCGTTTCGCGCATGCCTGTTTCCATGCCGGATGCAATGATCGCGTCGCGAATCTCCTTCGTCGGGCACAGGCTGCGCGACACGAGATGCGTCTTGCCGTCGCGCTCCACCAGCGTGACCGTGATGACGACCTCGTCATCGCCCGGGTTCGCTCCGCCGGCCGTCGGTTCGAAGATCTGGGTGTAGACGAGCCGCGAAGGGGACATGACCTCGGTGTACCTGCCCGAGAAGGCGAGCGCGGCGCCGGTGCGGTGCCGGAACACATAGCGGTAGCTGCCGCCGAGGCGGACGTCGGCGTCGCAGCTGATCATCGAGACGCCGAGCGACTTCGGCGCCCACCACCGCATCACGAGGTCAGGCTTCGTCCACGCGTCGAACGCGATGCGCGCGGGGCCGTTGAACGTGCGCGAGATGACGATCTCGCGATCGCCCTGCAGCTCCAGCGTCGTCTGATTCACCGGCATCGTGTCACTTCCTTCTCTTGCGACCATGGGAAGTCTCCTTTTCTTTTTCTTTGATCTCTTCGATCAGCCCGTCAAGCTCGTCGAAGCGCGCATCCCAGAACTGACGGTAGCGCTCCAGCCAGTCGTGGAGCTGGCGGAGGGAGTCGGCGCGCACCTCGTACAGGCGCTGCTGGGCGCGGGGCTGAACGTCAACCAGACCTGCCTGCTTCAGCACGCGCAGATGCTTTGACACCTGCGGCTGGTTGAGCTGGAGCCGGCCACTGATGTCGTTGACCGGACGCGGGCCGGCGCGCAGCAGCTCGAAGATGCGGTAGCGGTTGGGATCGGCAAGCGCGGCGAACGTGTCGACCACGAGGGCAATATGCCTCAATAGGAATATGCCTGTCAAGGCATTTAATCGTGCGCGATCGCCGCCACGGCGTGAAACATGCACTTGCCACTCCGCTGAGTTGGGGGGGTCAAGCTCGGCATTAGCGGCGACTTATACTTTTGCGCTCTCGGCCCACTGATGGAAGAGATCTTCCCAGGCAATTCGGAGATGGCGCGGCGGATGCGCGAGCTCGACTGGTCGAAGACGACCCTCGGGCCCGTCGAGCGCTGGCCACAGTCGCTCCGGACGTCGGTCAGCACGTGTCTCGAGTGCGCCTTCCCCATCATTCTCTGGTGGGGCCCCGAGCTCGCGATTCTCTACAACGACGAGTACCGGCCCATGCTCGGCCCGAAGCACCCTCGCGCGCTCGGCCAGCCGGGCGCCAGGGTCTGGTCCGAGATCTGGGACGTGATCGCGCCGATGCTTTCGCAGGTCATGGAGCGCGGCGAGCCGACGCGCTCGCGCGATCTGCTGTTGCACATCGATCGCGGCTATCCGGAAGAGGCGTACTTTTCGTTCTCTTACAGTCCAATCCACGCCGAGGAAGGGCAAGTCGGTGGCGTGTTCTGTCCCGTCATCGAGACGACCGACAAGGTCATCGGTGAGCGCCGCCTTCGCACGCTTCGCGACCTCGCCGCGAGATACAAAGGGTCCCAAAGCGAAGAGGCCGCATACGATGCGGCCGCGTCGATCCTTGCGGCGAATCTGCAGGACGTGCCGTTTGCGCTGATCTATCGAGTCGACGAGCACGAGCCTGTCGCGCTTCTCAAAGCCGCCTCCGGCATCGGCGCCGGCACGCCGGCATCACCGGACCGGGTCGTCATTGCCGACAGCGTTCCCGACGTCTGGTCGTTGAGCACGGTCGCACGCACCGGCCGGCCGGCGGTCGTCAGCGACCTGGCCGCCAAGTTCGCGACGCTGCCCGCGGGGGCGTGGAAAACGCCGCCGACCCGCGCGGTCGTCCTGCCGGTCCTGCTGCCGGGCCAGGAACAGCCGCACGCGATCCTCGTCGCGGCGGTGAGCCCGATGCGCGCGCTCGACGAGGATTATCGAACCTTCTTCGAGCTGGTTGCCACTCAGATCGCGGCCGGCCTCGCGGACGCGAAAGCGCTCGAGGAAGAGCGACGGCGAGCCGAGGCGCTCGCAGAGCTCGACCGGGTGAAGACGACGTTCTTTTCGAACGTGTCGCACGAATTCCGGACGCCCCTTACGCTGATGATCGGGCCGCTCCAGGACCTGATCGCCAAGTCGGACAGCAAGCTTCCACAGGAGGCCGCGGCGGCGCTGGACGTCGCCCACCGGAACGGCCTGAGGCTCTTGAAGCTCGTCAACACACTGCTGGATTTCTCCCGCATCGAGGCGGGCCGCATCGACGCCAGCTACGAGCCGACCGATCTCGCCGCGTACACCTCCGAGCTGGCGAGCGCCTTCCGATCGGCGATCGAAAAAGCGGGCCTGGAGCTCGTCGTCCAGTCCGATCCGCTCCCGGAACTTGTCTACGTCGATCGCGACATGTGGGAGAAGATCGTCCTGAACCTCGTCTCGAATGCGTTCAAGTTCACGTTCGAGGGACGGATCACCGTCGGCCTGGAGTGGCACGGCGACCGCGTCGAGCTCCGCGTGACCGATACCGGCGTAGGCATTCCGGAATCGGATCTTCCGCGGATGTTCCAGCGCTTCCATCGCGTGAAGCACGCAAGAGCGCGAACGCACGAGGGCACCGGCATCGGGCTGGCGTTCGTGCAGGAGCTCGCTCGACTGCATGGCGGCAGCGTGTCGGTCTCCAGCCAGGAGGGCAGCGGCACCACGTTCACGGTAAACATTCGGACCGGGACGTCGCACCTGCCTTCCGACCGTCTCTCGGTGGCGCGGCAGCTCGGTTCGACCAGCGTCGGCGCCATGCCTTTCGTAGAGGAAGCTCTCCGATGGCTGCCGACGAAGGGCGGTGCATCCCCGCAGATCCCGGCGCCCGCCTCCGTTGCGTTCGGGGCTGGCGGCTCCGATTCGGCGAGCCGGATCCTGATCGCCGATGACAACGCGGACATGCGGGACTATCTGAGCCGAATCCTCGGCGGGAGTTACCGCGTCGCAACAGTCGCGGACGGCAGGGCGGCCCTCGAAGCGATCAAATCCAGTCCTCCCGACTTGCTGCTGGCGGACGTCATGATGCCGGAGCTCGACGGGTTCGCGCTACTGGCCGCCATCCGCGCGGACGCGCGTAGCCGGTCGTTGCCGGTGATCCTGCTGTCGGCACGGGCGGGAGAGGAGGCCCGGATCGAAGGGCTGCACGCAGGCGCCGACGAGTATCTCGTGAAGCCGTTCAGCGCGCGTGAGCTGCTCGCGACCGTCGCGTCGCAGCTTCGCCTCGCGCGGCTGCGCACCGAATCGGAACAGGCCGTGCGCTCCGCTCAAGCGTACCTCGCGGCGATCGTCGATTCCGCGGACGACGCGATCCTCTCGAAGGACCTCGACGGGATCATTCAATCCTGCAACAGAGCTGCGGAGCGGCTGTTCGGCTACTCTGCCGAGGAGCTGGTGGGGCGGCCGGTGCGTATGCTGATTCCGCCGGAGCGTCAGGCGGAGGAAGACGAGATTCTCGCAAAGCTCCGGCGCGGCGAGCGCGTCGAGCATTTCGAGACCGTTCGCGTGGCGAAGGATGGCCGGCGGATCGATATCTCCTTGACGATCTCGCCCCTCCGGGATGTAACCGGCACGATCGTCGGCGCCTCGAAGATCGCCCGCGACATCACCGCGGCCAGGCAGGCGGCGCTCGAACGAACGCGGCTGCTCCAGGAGAACGCCGCCGTCACGGAAACGCTCAACCGTGTCGGCACCATCGTCGCGTCGGATCTGGACAAAGACAAAGTCGTGCAGGCGGTGACGGATGCCGCCACGGAACTGACTACGGCCGAGTTCGGCGCGTTCTTCTACAACGTGGTCGACGAGTCCGGCGAGTCCTATACGCTCTACACGATTTCGGGCGTGCCGCGAGAGGCGTTCTCGAAGTTCCAAATGCCGCGGAACACCGAGGTCTTCGAGCCCACGTTCAAGGGCACTGGCGTCGTCCGGAGCGCCGACATCACGAAGGATCCCCGCTACGGCCGCAATCCGCCCTATCACGGGATGCCGCCGGGCAATCTGCCAGTGCACAGCTATCTCGCGGTACCGGTGAGAGGACGATCCGGCGACGCGATCGGCGGGCTCTTCTTCGGGCACTCCGAGGTCGGCCGCTTCAGCGAGCAGCACGAGCGACTCGCGCTCGGGGTGGCTTCGTGGGCGTCGGTCGCGCTCGAGAACGCGAGGCTGTACTCGAGCGTTCATGAGGCGAGCCGGCTCAAGGACGAGTTCCTGGCGAGCCTGTCGCACGAGCTGCGGACGCCGCTCAACGCGATTCTCGGCTACGCGCGGATGCTCCGCTCAGGAATCGTCGCGCCCGAGAGGCAGGAGAAGGCCATCGAGACGATCGAGCGGAACGCCACATCGCTGACGCAGATCGTCGAGGACGTGCTCGACATCTCGCGCATCGTGTCCGGCAAGATCCGGCTGAACGTGCAGCCGGTCGACTTCCCCGACATCGTCCGGGGCGCGGTGGACGCGATCACGCCGGCCGCGGACGCGAAGGGCGTCCGGGTGGAGACCGTCGTGAACCCACAGGCAACGCCCATCTCGGGCGACCCCGAACGCCTGCAGCAGATCTTGTGGAATCTCCTGTCGAACGCCGTCAAGTTCACGATCCGCGGCGGCAGGATCCAGGTGAGGCTCGACCGAGTCGATTCACACGTCGAAGTGGTCGTCAGCGATACCGGCATCGGCATCGCGCCTGAATTCCTCCCGCACGTGTTCGAGCGGTTCCGCCAGGCGGACGCCGGGATGGCGCGAGAGCGCGGCGGGCTCGGCCTCGGCCTCTCGATCGCGCAGCAGCTCGCGGAGATGCACGGCGGCACGATCGAGGCCTCGAGTGCCGGAGTCGGCCAGGGCGCGACGTTCCGGCTGAAGATGCCGGTGATGATCGTTCAGTTACGCGCCGGAGAGGAGCCGCGCAACTATCCGCGATTGGAGGCGGTCCGGCGGCAATCGCAGAACGTCGACCTCGGTCATCTGCACGTGCTGGTGGTGGACGACGATCGCGACGCCCTGTCGCTCGTAGTGGAGGTCCTCGAGGCTGCAGCCGCCCGTGTGACTGCGGCGAACTCCGCGCAGGAGGCCCTGGCCAGCCTGGATACCGACCTGCCTGACGTGATGGTGGCCGATCTGGGAATGCCGCACGTGAACGGCTTCGAGTTCATCGGGCGCGTGAGGCGGCACGCCAATCCAGGCGTGCGCGCACTACCCGCCGCGGCGCTGACGGCATACGCGCGATCCGATGACCGGATGAGGGCGCTGCGCGCCGGATTCGACATTCATCTGGCGAAACCGATCGATCCCGCCGAGCTCGTGACGACGATTGCTGCGCTCGCGAAACGGTTCCCGGCCGACTCCCTTACCGTGCGGCCGGAGGCAGAGCGCTCCACATCAGATTGAGTCTGTGTCAAATATATTTGACATCTGGGCTCTAGATGTCGTATATAGTTGACATTATGTCAAACATACCAGTCAAAAGCGATATCGCCGTGCGATGGATGGGAGCGTCCTTCGAGGAGCGGAGCGTCTGGATTCAGCTCTTCAGTATGGTCCTTATATTAGGGGGCTACTTCCTCGCCGCCTGGCAGATGCTCTCCCACGGTATGACCGTTCTGGTGCCTTACGTTCCGGTTTTTGCGGTTGCAGTGACTCTCATGGTGATCGTGATGGCCGTCGGTCACGCGGCGGTCGCGATCGCCAGCCGGCCCGAAGGCCGCGACGAGCGAGATCGATTGATTGAGTGGCGAGCCGAGAGCAACTCCGGCTGGCTCGTCGGGGCGGGCGTGATTCTTGGAATCCTCGCCATGATCGCTTCGGTTCCGAACGTCTGGACGGCGCACCTTCTCTTCCTGTCGCTGTTCCTGTCGGAAGTGCTGAAGTGCGTGCTGCAGCTCGTCTACTACCGGCGGGGCATGTAGCCATGGCGCCCACCACGATCAGCAATCAGATCCGGGCGCTCCGCTTCCATCACGGCGAGATGACGCAGCAGGAGCTCGCGGTGCAGATCGGCGTGTCGAGGCAGACGGTGAACGCGATCGAAGCGGGCAAGTACTCGCCGTCGCTGGAGGTCGCCTTCCGGATTGCGCGCGTCTTCGACAAGCCGCTCGAAGATGTCTTTCAGTTCGACGCGGGCGACGGGCCTCAGCGAGGTTGAGCGCTCGGTACGTTGGCGTCCATCCACTCGTCGAACGTCGGCCCCGCGAGTATGGCCCGCGGCCCAGGCACAACGGTCGTCTCGAACACCGCAGCGTCCGGGTTGATCGCCTTCTCGATGCGCAACCGATCGCCGCGCCGCTCGACCAGCCGCTTCGCCAACTCGACCATGCTCTCCCGTTTCGGCCCGGCGATTTCCAGGGGAGGTGCTCCTGCGGGTGCCGGTGCCGATCTCGGATCGGTCGCCAGCTGCGCGAGCTGCTCGCCGACGACCCTGGCCGCCACGAAGTTCGAGCGCAGGTCCGGCACGTAGCTCACGTCGCCTTTCGTGCCCCACTCTATGAACGGCGGGACGAGCTCGTGAAACTGTGCCGCGCGCAGAATTCGAGCCGGGATCGGGCCGGCCAGCGCCGCCTTTTCGTGCGCGACCTTCGCCACCATGTAACTGGACGTGAACCGATCTATCCCGATGATCGACACGACAATCATCCGGCGGACGCCAGCGCGCTTGCCCGCCTCGTGCAGGTTCCGCGCGGCCGCTATGAAGAATTCCGTCGCCGCCTTTTCATCGGGCGTCGGCGTGCTGGCCGCGTCCACCACGGATTCAACGCCCGTTAGCGCCTCGGCAAGGCCCTTTCCCGAAACCAGATCGACGCGCTCTCGAGATCTCCACGACGTCATGTCCATCAGCCTGGAGCACGTCGACGACGTGACGGCCGACCCTTCCAGTCGCTCCAGCAACCGCGATCCTCATGATTACCCTCCATCGAACGAAGCACAGCCATGTGCATCTGCGTACACGACGATCCTCGCAAACGCGAACGCGTTATACGAGCTCGACCAGGATGGCTGGTGCTAGAGCTTCGGCGCGGAGGTGCCGGAGGATGACTTCGCGATCTGGACGAACGCGTCGTAGAGGCCGCTTCCGCCGCCCCAGTCGGTCGGCTCTTCCGGCGTGAGCACGTTCACCGAGATGCGCTTCCCGCCGACATCCGTGAAGCCGCCAAACGGCATCCAGGCGACGCCCGGCCGTACGCGCTCGGACACGCGGCACAGGGCGCGCACTTCGCCGCGTTCGTTCTTGACCGATACGTATTCGCCGTTAGCCACGCCCCGCTCGCGTGCGTCGACAGGATGAATCTCGACGAACAGCTCGCCGGCGCGGCGGCGATGGCGATCCTGGTTGTTGTAGCCGGAGTTGAGGAAGTGCAGCTGCTTCCCGGTAATGAGCTGCAAGCCGCCGTTCGAGCGGATCTCGCCGGTCCACGGCAGCGGATCGTGGCCCGCCTCGCGCAGCGGTTCCGAGAAGAGCTCGGCCTTCCCGCTTCGCGTCGGAAAACCGCCGCTCGCAAACGGACGCCAGTCGTCAGGCCGGTTCAGGCGCGCGTATCCCTGCTCCCACAAGCGCTCGTATGTGATCCCGTCCAGCCAGGGATGCCCGCTCGCCAGCGCCGCGCGCAGCATCGACTCGTCGCTCTCGAACAGCCACGGCTCGGTGCGGCCCAGCGCTCTGGCGAGCCGCCGGAAGAGCTCGGTATTCGACAACGCCTCCCCGCGCGGTGGAATCGCCGGGCGGTTCAACGCGAGATACAGGTGGCCCCAGGCGGGCGACAGATCCAGATGCTCGATCTGACTCGTGGCGGGCAGCACGTAATCGGCATAGAGCGCGGTGTCGGTGACGAAGAGATCGTGGACGACGGTGAAGAGATCGTCGCGCAGCAGCCCTTCGCGGATCCGGCTCTGATTCGGCATCGACACCATCGGGTTCGCGCCAAACACGATGAGCGATCGGATGGGCGGCTGCAGGTCACGGCTGCACAGATCGTTGCCGATGTCGCGCATGTTCAGCACGCGGACGCCCGGTTTGTACACTTCGGGCATCTCGACGTGATCCTTGTCGAGGACGGCGAACTGCAGCTTGTGCGTGGAGCGCGCGAGGCCGCCGCCCCGGTGCCGCCACGCGCCCGTCAGCGTCGGCAGGCAGCCGAACGTCCGAAACATCATCGCGCCGTTGCGGTGATGCTCGGGGCCGATGAGCGGTCGCAGGAGCGACGGCTGCGTCGTGGCGTACTCGCGCGCGAACCGTTCGATCTCTTCAACCATCAGGCCGACCGTGTCCGATACGCGCTCGGGCGAGTACTCGCGGGCGCGCTCGGCCAGCGCGTCGTAGCCGACGGCGTACTTCGAAACGTAGTCGGTGTCGACGAGGCCGTCGCGGATGATGACGTGCATCATCGCCAGCGCGAGCGCCGCATCGCTCGCCGGCTTGATCTGAATATGCCAGTCGGCCGCCTCCGCCGTGCGCGTCCGGATCGGATCGACGACGACGATCTTCGCGCCGCGGCCCTGCGCCTCGCGCACGAACGGCCAGAAGTGGAGGTTGGTGACGATCGTGTTCGTCCCCCACAGCACGACGTAACGGCTGTGGACGACGTCTTCGGGATCGATTCCCGTGCCGGTCCCGATCGTGGCTGAGAGGCCGGCGTGCGCGACCGCGCCGCAGATGTTGCGGTCGAGATCGCTGCAGCCCATGGAGCCGAACAGGCGCCGGTCGATCGACGCCTGCTGGATCAGGCCCTGCACCCCCGCGGAGCTGTACGGCAGAATCGCTTCCGCGCCGGATTCCTCGATGATCGCCTTCCACCGCGCGGCGATGTCCGCCAGCGCCTCGTCCCACGTCACGCGAGCGAAGCGCCCCTCCCCTTTCGGACCGACGCGCTTCAGCGGATGCAGCACGCGATCGGGGTGGTACACGCGCTCGAGATAGTGATTGACCTTCGCGCACAACGTCCCGCGCGTGAAGGGATGTTCGGGATCGCCGTACATCCGCTCAGCGGTTCCGTTCCGGACCTCGACGACCCAGCCGCACGTGTCCGGGCAATCGTGGCCGCAGGCGCCCCGAACCGTCTGATTGGACATCGTTCAATTGTAGACGTGTGGAGGCCGCGGAGGTAGCGGAGGGCGCGGAGACGCGGCTAAACGCGGAGCTCGCAGAGAACGCTGAGCTCGTAAGCCGCGGATTGCACGGATTACGCGGAACTTCCTGAGTCGAAGTGTGGCCACACCGAGCCAGCGCAAGCGCGGGCCTGGCTCTCTGCGAGCTCCGCGTTTTAAAGCTCTTCTCCGCGCCCTCTGCCAGCCTGCGCGTCCTCAAAAGCGCGCACCACCCGAAGCACTTGACGCTCGATGAGATCGAAGAGCGCCCGTCTGTGTCCGCGCCGCTCCTCGCTCACCGTCGTGGCCGACGTCGCGGTGATCACGAGGTTCAGCTCGCGGAACACGAAGATGTACTGACCGCCATATCCCCACGCGAAGCAGGCCGTGCCGCCGTCGAACTCCTGGATCCACCAGCCGTAGCCGTAGTGCCGATCGGAGTCCCACACCGACGTCGTGCGGCGCACGCATGACGTGTCGACCCACGCGGCCGGTACGATCTGCCGGCCGTCGAGCCTCCCTCGCGCGAGGTACAGCTCGCCGATCGCCAGCATCTGTTTCGGCGTCAGCAGCATCTCGTTGCCGCCGAAGTAGATGCCCTGTGGATCCTGACGCCAGCGCGCGAGGCTGAGGCCGAGCGGCCTGGCGAGCGTCTCTTGGGCGAACTGCCACGTGCTGCGGCGCGTGACGCGGGTCAGGATCGCCGAGAGCAGGTGCGAGCTGCCCGTGCTGTACTCCATCGACGTGCCCGGCTCGCTGACCATCGGCTGCGCGAACACGGTGCGCACCCAGTTCCGGCTCCGCACCCACGGTCCGTAGTTCTCGCCGCTCGTCGACTGCAGCCCCGACCTCATCGTCAAGAGATCCTCGATCGTGATCGTCTGCTTGCGAGGATCCGGGTCCTTCCGCAGCTCGGGAAAGTAGGTGGTGATCGGAACCTCGACGCTCTTGATAAAGCGCCTCTCAATCGCGATGCCGACGAGCGCCGCGATGATGCTCTTCGAGACCGACTTGACGTTGGCGAGCCCGGTCGGGCGGATACCCGGAGCGTAGTGTTCCGCGATGAGCTCGCCTCGCCAGCTGACGAGCAGGCTCCGCAGCTGCGGCAGCGCGGCGGCCGCGGCGAGATCGATCGTCGGGCGCTGCGCCGCCAGGTGAGCGCTGGACAGCGCCAGCAAAAGCGCGAGCGGGCGCAATGCTATCGACAGTCGAACGAGACGGCGTCCTTGTGCGAGCGTTTGTCGTGTTCGAGCTTTCGCAGCACTTCGCCCGTGACGCGGAGGTGGAACGCGCGAATCCGGCTCAGCGCGCGGTGGCTCTGCTGGGGAATCCGCTCGAGATAGCCCTCTCCGCGCGTGTCGACCGACCAGTCGTTGAACGGAAACGCGGCCCCGCCCTGGAAGAGCGACGGCGTGCCGTTGACGATCGGCGTGTATTCCACCCCGAATCTCGTCGCCGCCTCGACGTAACCGTCGATGAACTGCTGATCGCCGACCGCGGACTGCAGCGACAGGTACGCGCGGCCGAACTGCGTGTATCCGCTCGTGTCCGTCGCGAAGAGCTCTTCATCGATCTCGCCGACCAGCTCGAAGAGGGCGGCAGAGGCCCGAATCGGCGGGGGCGTCTTGAAATTCAGGACGACGTAATTCGCCGAAAAATCGAAGCCGTCGGGATCGTCCGAGTCGAGCAGGAACGCGCTCCCCTGCGACAGGACGTAGCCGAGACTGTCGGTGAGCACCCTGACGTCATTCTCGGTCGCGGCGTTCGGGCCCGAGTCGAGCACAGTGTAGACATAGGAGGGGTTCGTGCTGCCGGCGAAGCCGCCTGCGCCAACCGAGAAACTCGTATTGAGGTTGTTGATGGTCGTGATCGCGCGCGTCTCGGAAAGCACGTCCACAACCCGGCTCACGATGCCGCACTCCAGGAGCCGGTTCGCAAAGGCCTCGCGAACCCTGAGCGGCTGATCGTGCAGCGCGCTGGTGTCGATGACGTCCGGATTCGCAATCGGCTCGACCGAGCCGTATTTGTTCGCATGGATCGTGCTGCTCAGCGAGACGACCAGCACGGCGGTAACGACACGAGTGACTTTCATAGACCAGACCCTCCTTCGAGCGAGTCCGGAGTTTAGCCCAATCGCCGGGCGGGAAGTCAGTGGGGCGATCTGAGCGCCAGCGTGGGCTCGATCCGCGCCGCGCGGCGGGCCGGCAGCCAGGCCGCCAGCAACACGATAGAGATGAGAAGCCCTGCCGTAGCGAGGGCGATCGCGGGATGTATCGTGGCCGCTGGCACGAGGCGCAAGACGAACGTGCGCGCCGCGACAGCGACACAGAGGCCGGCAGCCGTGCCGGCGAAACCGAGGCGGGCGGCCTGGCGGAGGATCATTCGACGGACGTCGCCTTGCGTGGCGCCCATGGCCATGCGCACGCCAATCTCGCGCGTGCGCTGACTGACGGCATACGACACAAGTCCGTACAGGCCGGAGACCGCGAGAAGAACGGCCGTCAGCGCGAACGCGCCGAATAGTTGGAGATTGAAGCGCCGCGGGCCAAGCCAGTCGTCCACGAACTGACGCATCGGCCCCGCGCCCGATACCGCGGCGTCCGGATCGACCGCGCGCAGATGCCCCACGAACGTCGCGCGGAAAGCTTGTCCCGCCGAAGCTCTCCCATTGGCTTGAGAGCGAAGGCGGACGATCCAGAACTGATTGTTCCTGACGCCGGTCAGGCCGTCGGGATGAACCTGCCGCAGCGGAACGTACACGTCGAGCTCCGCGGGGAGATCGAGCGCCGATTGGCGCACGCTTTCGACGACGCCGACGACCTCGACGGGCCGCGGCCCCTCGTTGTTATCGTCGATGAGGAGCCGCCGCCCCAGCGCCCGCCCTGGCAGAAAACGTGCGGCGAGCGCCGCGCTGACGATGGCCACTGGCGGGGAGCTCGATCGGTCCTGTTCGGAAAAGTACCGGCCGTGCAGCAGGCGGGTACGAACCGCCGGGAAATAGCCGGGCGAGATGGCGCGGAGGTTCGCGCTCGGCGCGCGGCGTTCCGTGAGCGGCGCGTCGGCTACTGTAAACGGCACCGTCATCAGCAACCCGCTCAGCGGCGCGACCGATACGACGCCCACGCGATCGACTCCCGGCACGGCCGCCAGCCGTTCCGACAGCCTCTCGTAGAAGAGCACGACGTTTTCAGGGGATCGATACGCCGGCGGAATCGACACGCGCGCCTGGAACACGCCATCGGGCTCGAAGCCAGGGTGCACGTCCTGCAGCCGCTGCAGGTTCTGAAATAGAACGATCGTCGTCAGCAACAGAACGAGGGCCGCGGAGATCTCGGCGACGACCATCGCGTTCCGGATGCGGTGGTTCCAGCGATCGCCGATCGCGCCGCGGCTGGCAAGCCTGAGTGAGATCTCGGCTCGCCCGTGCGCGGCCGCGCCGAGCGGCGCCGCGGTCAGGAGCGTCGTCACGACGACCGTGACGGCCGCGGCAAACAAGGCGACGGTTCCGTCGAGGGTCACTTCACCGAGGCGTGGAATCGCGGAGGGGGCCCACACCTTCGCGCCAACGATCGCCTGCGACGCGAGCAACCAGCCGAGTGCGGTGCCGACGAGAGCGAGCACCAGCGCTTCGATCGCGAGCTGCCGCGTGAGCCGGAGCCGCGAGGCGCCGAGCGCGCGCCGCATCGACAGCTCGGCGCGGCGTCCGTTTGCTCTCACCAGCGCAAGCGAGACGAGATTCGCGAGCGCAGCGGCCAGGACCACCGCCACCGCCGCGAGCACCAGGAGCAGCGGCTGCCGGACGTCGCCGACGAGGATCTCGTGCATCGGCACGGCGCTTACGGCATTCTTCCGCGCGTACTCCACGGGAAACTGCTCCCGGAGCGAGCGGCAGATCGTGGTCAGCTCCGACTGGGCCTGACGGAAATCCGTTCCTGGAGCGAGCCTGCCGACGAGCCTCAGGAAGTTCACCGAGTTCCGCAGGTGGCGCAGCGGATCGCGATTGGGCACGAGCGGCGTCACGACATCCACGTCCCGCAGCGGCAGCGGAAAGTGCGCGGGCAGGACGCCGACGACTACGAAGGCGTCGGCGTCGATCCTCGCGGTCGTGCCGATGGCATCGGCGCGGCCTCCGTACCGCCGCTGCCAGAGGCGATGGCTGATGACCACGACCTTCGGCGCGTCGGGCCGATCGTCGCCGTCGTTCAGCAGACGGCCCGCGGCCGGCGTCACGCCGAGCAGGTCGAACGCGTTCGCGGACATCCGCGCGCCCTGCAACCGGTCGGTCTCGCCGTCACCCGAAAGGCTCGCACTCCAGTTCGCGTAGGCCGCCAGGCCCGAAAGCGTACGTGTCCGGTCCCGGTAGTCCATGAACTCCGGGAGCGTGAAGGGCGCGCTCGGGTTGTCCGATCTCACGGAAGCGATCCAGGCCAGCCGGTCGGGCGAGGCGAAAGGCAGCGCGCGGAAGAGGACGGTGTTGACGACGGCCAGCACCGCAGCCGTCGCGCCGATCGTGAGCGCCAGGGTACACACGACCGTCAGCGCGAAGGCCCGCTGGGCGCGATACTGGCGAAGCGCGATGCGAAGATCGCTCAGAGTCCTATCCCTGCCCGAGAACAGCCTGAACGTAGCGAGCGATTTGATTCAGGTGAGACAGGTCGTGACCGGCCACCATGCGCAGCATCACGCCCAGCGGCTCCGCGCCGCGCTCGTTATGGCGGCCCGTGCGCTTGAGATCGTCCGGCGACAGCTGCTTCCACGCGGCCAGGTTCAACTCACGCAGCGTCCGGAACGCTTCGGCCAGCTCTGACGGATCACGGCGATTGTGCTGCTGGCGAGCTACCCACGAGTCCTGCTGCGTGCCAAGAATGACGGGATCGTCCTCGGAAACAATCAGCCGCAGGCGGTATCCATAGGTCCATTCGCCGTCGACGAGATGGCCGATGATCTCGTTCGGCGTCCACTTCCCTGCGAACGGACGGCTCCTCAGCACCTCCACGGAGTGGGCGCGCACGACGTCGCCGAGTGCCGGCGCGGTCTGCGCGAGCACCTCGAGCGGATTTTTGTCACCGAGCAGCCTGAACAGATTCTCCCGGTACGCGTGGGCATCCATAGGTCATCGAGCCGGCTGAAGGCCGTAACTCATGGCCGGCCGCAGCGTCAGGATTTCGATCGTGGTTTTGGTGGTAAAGCTGGTGATCTTGTCCGGGAGCGTTTCTTCGTTTCGATCACCGAGAAGCGCCGAGAGATTCGGCCGCGGACGCAGCCGGACGTAGCGTGGAGCGGGACCACCCGCTACCAGCCGATACCACAGCACCTCGCCGTGCAGTGCCGGCTGGTGGCCGCTGAGTGCCTGCTCGAATGCCGGTCCCGCACCCGCCTGCAGATCCACGGTCGTGAGCTCGAGTCGAGCCGTCGGCGTCGGCACACCCGTGCCGCGCGAGACGCCAGGCAGGTACTCGTAGATCGCGTTTCCCACGAACTGCGCATGCGGCGTGACGTTCAGAACGTTGTCGCGCTCGTCCTCCGCCGGCGAGACCGGCTTGTCGAGACTGGATGCCGCGTGGCCGAACGTGGCGTAGACGAACCCTCGCTGCCGCTCTCCGGCCCAGATTGTCCAGCCGTACCAGACCCATGGATCTTTCGCCTGCCGGTGGAACTCGAGGTGGCGGATGTATCCCGCTTCGAACTCCACCGTCGCGCCGTCATGCGGACGAAGAATCGCAATGCGTGCGTAGGGTCCGCCGCTGGCGACGAGCGTGGCAACCACGATTCCCGACAACCACCACTGCATGACGGCATGCTAGCGGGTGACGACACGTCGTTTCGCGACAGAGATTCGTCGAACTCCGCCAAAGGCTTGCGCGTCGTCCGATCGATGAGCATAGTGGGTTGCAGCACATGGCCTCCCAGTCCCGGAAAGCGACAGCGCGGCGTCTCGATACGGCCCGGCGGGTCGTCGTCATCGTCGTGCCGCCCGTGGACGAGCTCGACCTGGTCGGACCGCTGCAGGTCTTCAACTCCGTGAATCGCCTCGCGGGCAGGACTATCTACACGATTGACGTCGTCACGAACGCCGACGACCTGACCGTCGCGGGCGAAGGCGGCGTACTGAGCTTCGTCGCGCGACATCGCTTCGACGAAGTCGATGGCGCGTGCGACTCGGTTCTGCTGGTCTGTGGCCTCGGCACCCGCACGGTGCGGGATGCGGCGTTGTCCGCCTGGCTGCAGAAGATGGCTGGCGGCGTGCGACGGCTCGGCGCGGTGTGCGTCGGGTCGTTTCTACTTGCTGAGGCCGGCCTGCTGAACGGCCGTCGGGCCACGACGCACTGGAAGTTCGGCCGCGAGCTCGCCTCGCGCTATCCCAAGGTACGCGTCGAGCACGAACCGTTGTGGGTCAGGGACGGCAACATCTTTACGTCGGCCGGCATCTCCGCAGGAATCGATCTCGCCCTCGCGTGGGTGGAAGAGGACTGCGGCGCCGGCCTCGCGCACGAAGCGGCCCGCGAGCTCGTGCTGTTCCTGCGGCGGCCGGGCGGGCAGCCGCAGGTCAGCGTCTCGCTCGCGTCGCAGGCGTCCCAGATGTCGTCGATCCGCGAGCTGCAGATCTGGATCGCCGAGCATCTCGACTCCAAGCTGTCCGTGGAGGAGCTCGCGGATCGGATGGCGATGAGCGTTCGGAACTTCGAGCGCGTGTTCACGCGCGAGGTGGGGACGACGCCGTCGGAGTACGTGCTTCAGATGCGCGTCGAGGCTGCCCGGCGGCTGCTCGAGCGCACGGACGATGGTCTCAAGCAGGTGGCGTCCGGCTCCGGGTTCGGATCGGTCGACGTGATGCGACGCGCGTTCGTTCGCCTGCTGGGTATCACGCCGCGCCGCTATCGGGAGCTCTCCGAGACGGCGAGCGACCGATGAGGTGCGGACGGGCGCGCAACACAGAATGTTGCGCAACACATTCTGTTGCGCTATAGTGGCGGTATGCCGGTGGCCCTGGCGCAGAAAGTGCGGACGCTCAGCGTGGACTTCCGCTCCGCCGCGCGGCTCGCGGACCTCCTCGGGGTGAGCCGCTCGCAGGTGACGCGCTGGCTCCGCGGGGCCGGCATCGATCCGCTCAACGCCGAAAAGGTCGACCTCCTGGAGCTCGTCTGGTCGAACCTGCTCCGGATCTACGAGCAGGATGCCGCGCTCGCCTGGCTCTTCGGGGTAAACCCGCTGCTCGGCGATCGCCGCCCGGTCGATCTCATCCGCCTGGGACGCACCGAGGAGCTGATGCGGGCCATTCGAGCCGAGCGGTCCGACACCTTCGCGTAGCGCCTCCGGGTGTGATTCTGCATCGCTGTTTCGCCTGGAACGAGCGTGCCGGCGACACCGGACCTGACGGCCCGCTCTGGTTTCCGCGCATCTACCAGGGCGAGGGCCGCCACGACAATCCCGATCGCTACGGCTGCCTCTATCTTTCCACTTCGCCGCTTTCCACGATTGTCGAGCAGCTCGCCCGCTTCCGGGGCCAGCGACTCCTGCCGTCGCTGCTCCGACGGCGCGGGCTCCCGCTCGCTCTGGCCGACCTGGAGCTCGACGACGATGTGGAGCTCGTGGATCTCGACGATCCCGTGGTGCTGCGGCGCGAGCGCCTGCGGCCGTCGCGGGTCGCGACCCGTGACCGGCAGATCACGCAACCGCAGGCCCTCGCACTCCACGATCGCCACGGCAAGGCGTTCGGATTGCGCTGGTGGTCCGTCCATGAAGCCGTCTGGATCAACGTGACGCTCTTCGATCGCGGGGCTTCACGCGTGCGCGTCCGTTCAGTGCGAGCCCTGACCATCGAGGATCCCGCCGTCGTCGAAGCGGCGGAGTTCTTCGGACTGCGGGCGCTTGCGTGAGCGCGTGACAAGACGAAGAACGTCCGTTATACGATGTAAATATGATATCGTATAGTTATGCCGAAGAAGGCGGTCTCGCTGACACTCGATGAGGCCAATCTGCTCTGGCTGAGGGGCCGGGGCTACGGTCAGGGCAATCTCAGCGCCGCGGTGGACGACCTGATTACAGCCGCCCGGGCGGGCCGGCTCGGAGTCCCGCCGGCGGCGCGGAGCGTGGTCGGCACCATTGATCTCGCGGCCGACGATCCGCGGCTCGAACGGGCGGATGAAGCGATCCGCGATCTTTTTGCCGCATCGCTCGCTCGCCCGCGTCGGGTCTCCGAGGCGCGCGCGCCGTACGAGCCGGCCCGGCCGCTGAAGCGCTCGCGCCGCCGCCGTGGCTGATCTTCCCGCAGCCGTCGCCGACACGCACGCCCTGCTCTTCCACGCATCGGCCAGCCGCGCCTTGGGGCGCCGCGCGGCGGCGCACTTCGACGCCTGCGAGCATCAGCAGGCGCTCGTCTACGTTCCGATGGCTGTGATCTGGGAGGTCGGGCTTTTAGCACGCGCCAGCCGGATCAACCTGCGGCGGCCGACGCAGGCCTTCTTCGAGGATCTCTTCAGCAATCCGGCTTACCACCCGTTCGATCTCGCCTCCGGCCAGGTCTATCTCGCGGACGACCTGCGCTTCACGCGCGATCCATTCGACGCACTGGTTGTCGCGGCCGCGCGAACCCTGGCTCTGCCGCTCCTGACGCATGACGCGGACATCGGCGCGTCCGGCGCCGTTCCCGTTATCTGGTAGAAGCTCGTGGGAGACAGGAACCGAGTGCCTGGTGCCTCGTGCGAACGGGTGCCATGTGCCCGCACCCGCACTATGCACTCTGCACCAGGCACCGCCGCACCCGGCACCTGTCCGCACGAGGCACCAGGCACAGGGCACCAGGGTACTAGGATGTGACCGGCACATCGCGCAGCCGCGGCGAAGAACTACTGCCGAGCTCGGTCCATCGGCACGATCCACTCGACGAAGGCCTCTCCGCCTCCCGTGGCCGGCGTGCCGGACGAGGAGACCTCCTCCCACCGCAGGCGTCCGTGCACGCCGTACGGAATCAGGCGCACGCGGTTCGCCGACCGTTCGACCCGCACTTCGAGAAAGCTCTGGAAGAAGGGCGCGACGTTGTAGTCGAACGCGGCGGAAAGCCACTCGGCCGTGAACGGCCAGGCGCCGAAGCTTCGTGTCCACCACCACGCCGGACGCTTCCACCAGGGTGTTCTGTCCACGATCTTCCGCGTCACCGCCTCGCGGCCCGGATAGTAGGCCCAAGTCGCGGTGGGCGCGCGCGCCGGCCAGGCCAGCGACGTTCCAAAGCTCAGATACGCGCCTCCCCCGCCGTTCACGAAGTGGTGAACCGTGGGAAACCCTGCGGCCCCCGGCTCGGCGTAGTACTCGAGATCGTGGGTATCTCCGGCCATGACGATGGTGACGCCGTGACGGATCAGCAGCTCTTTGAGCCGCGAGAACCCTTCGTCGTCACGCGCGAGGTCGTGACCGCCGGCGAAAAACGGATGGCCGAGGATCGCCATCGTCGTTTTTCCCGCAACGCGCGCGAGCGCCGCCTCCAGCCACGCGGTCTGTGCGGCGTCAATCGTCCTCAGGATGCCCGTATCGATCGCGAGGAGCGCGAATCGATCGGTCTGGATCTCGAAGAAGGACGCGCGCTGAAACCCCGTGGGCACGCCGTACTCGAGCCGCAACCGATCGGCCTGCCGGAGGAGGTCGTCGATCCGATCGTCGGTCGTGCTGGTCACGCGCAGGTCGGCTTCGACTCTCGCGCGAATGCTCTCGCGCGCCGCGTCGGGCTGCAGGAACGTCGCGGCAAAGCCCTCGAGCGCGTCGTACCAGTCGTGGTTGCCGGGAATGGCGTAGACGGGGCGGGTCACGCCTTTGAAGGGCAGCCAGAACTTCGCCTCGTAGTCGTTCATCGAGCCCGTCGGATACACGACGTCGGACGACACGACCACGAAGCGGACATCAGGACCGTTCGCGACCGCCAGGAGCTGATCGCGCAGCACGTGCTGCGATGCGTCTCCCTCGCCCGGGTCGCCGATGACGATGAAGGCGAAGTCGCCGGACGCGACGCCTTCAGGTTCGAGGGCAAACGCGGAGGAGGTCGCGCCGCCGTTTCGAGCCATCACGGCACGCACCATCGCCTCGCGCCACTCATCGGTGCGCGACGCCGCCCAGGAGTTCCACATCCCGGCCGCCCAGTTTTCGGTATCGAAGTACCAGCTCATGCCCCAGACCGGGACGGTGGCCGCGACGATAGCCGCAATCGGGAGCCCGGTCTGAAGCCCCTGGTTGAGCGCGACGGGCACGGAGTAGCGGGCGGCCCTCATCCGGATCGCAAGCCGCATCCTCCACTGAAGCCATGCGTCCGCCAGTCGTGCGATCCAGCGCACGCGCCCGCCCGCGCCGGCCCGGACGCGCCAGAGCCAGAGCCGCCGCTCGACCCATCGAGTCGGCCCGCGCCACAACAGCAGCAGCGGGTTGATCACGAGCAGCGTGATCGCCACGGCGATCGCCATGTCGCCAAGCACGGCCACGGCGGGCGAGACGAGGCCAAGGATCGTCAGGTCGGTGCGCATCCGGCCGATGTGAATGGCGAAGAGCGTGGCGACGAACGCAAGCGTCCAGCCGCGGTCTATCGGCGCGCGCACGCGTTCCTGCGTTTCGATATCGGCGGCCATGGCGACGGCCCCGGGTTCATCCGCGAGGCGAAGCTCGTCGAGGACGGTCTCGCCGGCGGCGGCCGTGTCGTAGACCGGCGCCATCACGATGTCCCAGGCGATGCCGAGAATCCTGAGCGCGCCTGCGACGGCGATCCCCCACGTCACGGCCCAGCCGCCTGCCAGAACCAGGACTACGACGATGAGGGCGTTGCCGACAGCTGCTAGTCCGGCGCGCCATCGTTCACCGGTGCCCGGCCAGCGGACGATTCCGATCGCGTATCGGACGGCGTCGATCGCGAACCAGCCGGCGACCACGGCGCGGAGCGCCTGGACCGCGACGAACGGCGCGTTGAGGAGGAAGATCGCGATGGCCAGGCTGATCGCGGCGCCGAGAGCGGCCTCTCGGCGCCCGGCCGCCGTGGATCGCCTCAGCGCGTGCAGTCCTTCTATGAGCGCCGCGAACGCCAGAACCGCTCCGACGCGCGCCGCGGGAAATTCCGCGCGGCTCACGGGCGCCGCGAGCGCGAACAGGGCGAGGACCAGCGTCAGGACCGCCAGGCTTGTGATCCGAGGAACGACCCTCACGCCTTGCGTCGAAACAGGAAGATCAGGCATGCGAGGCCGAGTCCGATGCCGAAGGCGGTCCATTCCGCCAGGGTGACGCTCGTCAGCATCCAGCCGATGACGAGCGCGGAGAGGACAATCACCACGGTGGGCGCGGGGATTCTGAACGGAATCCCGCCGGTGCGAACGTCGCGGCGCCGGAGTTCCCACGTCGCCAGGCAGCACGTTCCATACAAGACGAGGATGGAGATGTTGGCGAGAATCGCCAGCCGCTCGAACGTGCTCGTGATCGCGAGCACGAGGACGATCGCGCACTGGACGACGATCGCGGCAACCGGTGTGCGGTGCACGGGATGGAGCCGCGCAAGTGCGCCGGGGAGGAACCCGTCGCGCGCGAACGCGAACAGCGTGCGCGGCGTGGCCAGGATCATCGCGCCGGCATGCCCGAGCATCGAGACGACGGCGCCGACGAGGAGCAGGGTTCTGGCCCATCCGCCGAGGGCCACGCCGGCGGCGTCGGCGAGCGGCGCGGCCTTCGACGTCGCGAGCGCCGGCCCGAGCACGCCTTGCGCGACGAACTGCAGGCCCGCGTACAGGAGCGTGATCACCACCATCGCAATGAGCAGGGCGCGCGGAACGGTGCTGGCCGGATCCTTGACCTCGCCACTCGGCACGAGCGCCGCCTCGATGCCGGCAAAGGCGAAGATCAACAGGATGCTGCTCCGCGCGAGCGTCCCCATGTCCGGCGGATTGCGAATCGCGACGTTGTCGGCGTCGATCGCAAACAGTCCGCCGGCAATGAGGAGGAGAAGAGGGAAGATCTTCGCGATCGTCAGCGCCGTGTTCACGCGCGCGCCGCGCTCGACGCCCATGATGTTGATCGCGGCAAACGCCGCATAGATGGCGACGAGGACGGCGGCGGACGCCCCGCGGGAGGCGAGCGGGGGAACCAGCGCGCCCAGGCTCGCCGTGAGAACGGTGGCGACCGCCGCCATCGCGAACGTCAGCAGCATCCAGAGCAATATGCCCGCGAGGAACCCGACAAAGGGACCGAACGCGACCTCGACATACGCGTAGGGGCCGCCGGTCATCGACACGCGGCTGCCCGCCTCTGCCAGGCACAAGACGATGAGGCCCATTGCAACGGCGCACAGCAGGTAAGCGATGGGGGCGGTCGGTCCGAGAGTGGCCGCCATGTCTGCCGGCAGCCGGAAAATCCCACCGCCAATGGTGACGTTCACGATGCCCGCGGCCAGGGCGAACGTGCCTATGGAACGGCGCAGAGATGTTTCAACCGATGGCGCCTGAATCTCAACCACGGGGATGGACACTAACACATTGATCGGTACACTCCGGCGGATGGGTTGCCGGCTTCGCACAAGCTCTGCAGCGCTATGACCTACATCGATTCCGCGATCCTGGATGTCGTCGAGCGGTTGTGCCGCCGGTTCCAGATCCTGACCGGCCGGACCAACGCCTGGCTCGCCTTCCAGCTCACGAATCTCAGCATCGTCATCTACTTCATCTGGGTGGCAACGTTTTACTGGCTGAGCGGCGACATCGTTCTGCGCATCTTCGTCGCGCTGTTCTGCGGCGGCGTGTTCTTCGCGCTCACGCGGACGCTCTTCAAGACGTCGATCGACGTCGCCGAGGCGGAAGCCTACCGACGGGTCGCGAAGGGCCTAAGGAACCCCCGCCGCGTCAGGGACGCCCAGCTGCGGATCGCGTTCCTGACGCTGTCGATTTTTCTGTCGTATCCGCTCTGGTTTGCCTACGTCACGCTGCAGTCGCGCTTCGTTCTGCTGACCCTGGCCCTCATCATCCTGACGACCGTCGTGCTCTATGTCCTCGCCTGCGACCCGCTCCCGCCCGGGGCGGTGAAGGCCAGAGCCTGGCTTCGAGGGCTGGTGCCGGCGCGGAGCGCCAAGGTGCCCACGAGCTGAGTGTCCAACGATTCCCGCCCGGTACTCGTCTAAGCCTCCAATGTTCCAGAGCCTCGGCGGCGAGCTCCGCTATGCGCTGCGCCAGTTCTGGGTTGCGCGCGTCTTTACGACCACGGCGGTTCTGACGCTGGCCCTCGGTATAGGCGGGACGACGGCTATCTTCACGCTGATCCACGCCGTCATGCTGCGGTCGCTGCCGGTCAGCGATCCATCGCGTCTGTATCGCATCGGCGACGGCACCAACTGCTGCGTTCAAGGCGGGCCGCAGGATCGCTGGGGGATGTTTTCGTACCCGCTGTTCGAGCGGCTGAAGGGCGAAGTGCCCGAGTTCGAGTCGGTCACCGCCTTCCAGGCGGGCGGCGGACGCCTCAGCGTGCGCCGGCAGGATACGGAAACAGCGGCGAGGCCGCTGAGGTCGGAATACGTCACCGGCAACTACTTCTCGACGCTCGGCATCAACGCGTTCGGCGGCCGCGTCTTCACAGAGGTGGATGACACTCCCGCCGCACCACCCGTCGTCGTCTTGAGCCATCACGTCTGGCGCGGGACCTACGGCGGCGATTCATCGATCGTGGGCGCCACGCTCGTCATCGAAGGGCATCCCTTCACCGTCGTCGGCGTGACACCACCCGGGTTCCACGGTGAAACGCTGCGCGGCGATCCGCCCGACATGTGGATCCCGGTGCACAAGGAGGAGCTCATCTCTGGCGACACGTCGCTCCTGCGGCAACCTGTGTCCGCATGGCTGCGCGTGATCGGGCGGCTCAAGCCCGGCGCAACCACCGACGGCATCGGGCCGCGGCTGACCGGGATCCTTCATCAGTGGATGCAGCACGACTCGGGCTGGCCGGCGAACTGGATGCCGGACGTGATCCAGGGGTTGCCGAAGCAGGTGATCGCGGTCGTGCCTGCCGGTGCGGGCGTGGGCATCATGCGGGAGCAGTACCGCCGCAGCCTGCAGATTCTGCTCGCCGTGTGCGGGCTCGTGCTGCTCATTTCGTGCGCGAACGTGGCGAACCTGCTGCTCGCGCGCGCGGTCGCGCGGCGTAGCCAGACGGCCCTCCGGCTCGCGCTCGGCGCCTCACGCCGGAAGATCGTGACGCAGGCGCTCGTAGAAAGCGTCCTCCTCGCTCTCGCCGGCGGCGTCGTGGGACTCGCCGTGGCGATCGGGGCAGCAAGGCTGCTGATTACGCTCGCCTTTGCCGGCGCGAGCTTCGTGCCGATCGAGACGACGCCGTCGCCGATGGTCCTGGCGTTTGCGGTCGGCCTCGCGCTCGTGACGGGGATCGTCTTCGGCGCCGCGCCGGCGTGGTTCGCGACGCGGACCGATCCGATCGATGCGCTTCGCGGCGCAGGCCGTACGATTGGCGATCGGTCGTCGGTCACACGCAAGGTGCTCCTCGTCGTGCAGGCGGCGGTTTCCGTCGTGCTCGTCGCCGGCTCGATGATGCTCGCGCGCAGCCTCGGGAATCTCGAGAGTCAGAACTTCGGCTTCGAGATTCAGAGCCGCGTGCTCGTCGCGCTCAACCGTCCGCCCGCCACGTACACGGCCGAAAAGCTCGGCGCGCTCTACCGCGACCTCGAGGAACGGCTCAAACGGATGCCCGGCGTGCGCGGCGCCGGCCTCGCCCTCTACAACCCGCTCACCGACAACTGGGGCGAGCTGGTACTCGTCGCCGGTAAGCCACTGCCGAAGCCCGGGGAACAGGCCGGGGCATCGTGGGACCGCGTCAGCGCGAACTACCTCCAGGACCTCGGGGTGAAGCTCGCCCGGGGGCGGCATTTCAGGGCCGCCGACAACGAGACGTCCGAGCTCGTGGCGATCGTGAACGAGGCGTTCGTCCGCCGTTTCTTCAAGCCTGAGGAGGACCCGCTCGACCGCCGCTTCGGCCTGAACATGCCGGAGAACGTCAACACCTTCCGCATCGTCGGGATCGTGCGCGATGCGAAGTTCGCCGGCTTCGCGCTCGATCGTCCGGCGCGGCCGATGTTCTACGTGCCGCTGGCGCAGACGGTCCCCTACGCCAATCCGATGATGAAGCGGCTGGAGTTCAACTCGCACTTCGTGCGCGGCGTGCTGCTCGTCACGGATCTGCCGCCCGCCGCGATCGAGCCCGACGTGAAGCGCGTGCTGAGCGCCGCGGACCCGAACCTGACCGTGACCAGCGTGAGAACGCTGCAGCAGCAGCTCGATCGGTCGTTCGATCAGCAGCGCGCGGTCGCAAGCCTCGCGGGGCTGTTCGGCCTCGTCGCGCTCGTGCTGGCCGCGATCGGTCTGTACGGCGTGACGGCGTACACGGTCGCGCAGCGCACGAACGAGATCGGCATCCGCATGGCGCTCGGCGCCGACCGCGGCAAAGTCGTCGGGATGGTGCTGCAGGGCGCCTTCCGGCGTGTCGCGCTCGGTCTCGTGCTCGGTCTTCCCCTCGCGATTGGCGCCGGGTATCTTCTGTCGGCGCAGCTCTACCAGGTCCAGTTCTGGGACCCGCTGGCGCTCGGCGCCGGCGCGTTCTCGCTCGGGCTCTGCGCCTTCATCGCGGCTGTCATTCCCGCGCGCCGCGCGGCGTCGATTTCACCCATCCGCGCGCTTCGAATAGAGTGAGACGAACAACATCGAGTGAAGCCTGCAATAGTCGCAACGACCTTCCTCCTGTCCGCCGCCGTCGCTCAGGAACCGGCCGACCGCGCCGCGCCGAGGACCGATCGGAACTCCCTGATCGCGCACGCGCAACTCGTCGAAAAGGCAAGGCAGGGCCGCATCGATCTGTACTTCGCGGGCGATTCCATCGTGCGGCGCTGGGGCGCGCTCGACTACCCGGAGCTGCTCGCCAACTGGAAGGCGAACTTCTTCGGCTGGAACGCCGGAAACTTCGGCTGGGGCGCCGACGGGACGCAGAACATCGTGTGGCGGCTCGAGAACGGCGAGCTCGACGGTGTGAATCCCAAGGTCATCGTCGTGCTCGCCGGCACGAACAACGTCGGAGCCGAGGCGCGCGACGAGGCGACCGTGGCGGAAATCGTTCGCGGGATGAAAGCGATCGTCGACATCTGCCGGCAGAAAGCGCCGGGGGCGACCATCGTCCTGACCGCCATCTTTCCACGGAACGACAACATGGCTGTGATCCCCACGATCGAGCGAATCAACGAGCAGGTCGCACGGCTCGCGGACGGCCGCCGCGTTCGCTTCCTCGACATCAACGATCGTTTGGCGGATTCAGAGGGCCGGCTGTTCGACGGTGTGATGAACGAGGACAAGCTGCATCCCACGAGCAAGGGCTACCAGATCTGGGCGGACGCCTTGAAGCCGATCCTTCGCGAGCTGCTCGGTCCGCCTGCCGCCACCGATCTCGCGCCGCCTCCTACCGGCGATCCGAGCGCCGCACGGCGCCCGCAGTGACCTGACCGAGTCGTTCCCAACCCCACATGTCGAAGGCGGCCCTCGCCGGCAGCGGGAATCCGAGCTGGTGAGCGAGCATGCATACCTGGCCGCGGTGATGCGCGTCGTGCGTGATCATGTAGGCCACCATCGCCGGCCCTGCCGACCAGGGTCTGGCCCACCCGTCGCGGTGAAACACTTTGACGCGCCTCCCCGACAACGCGTCGGCAATCATCTCGCCGCAGCGCGCTCCGCTTTGAGCCAGGGCGGCGCGAGCCTGCTTCTGCGTGCACCTCGTGCGGTTGAGCGGCGCCGGCAGCTTGAGATGAGGTGCGGACAGCCGTATCCATTTCCGGCGGATGTTGTGCACGTGCGAGAAGATGGCCGCGATCGTCCGTACCCCGCTGCCGGGCGGTTTCGCCCGCCACGCCTTCGGATCGAGCCGGTCGAGCACGATCTGATTCATGCGTTCGTTTATGGCATGGCTCTCCACCAGCACGCGGCGGAGGTGCAGATCGCCGTCGGCGTGTGAGCGCCCCATCTTTCACCTTTCCTTGGTTCAACGTCCTCCCGCGATCGCGCCCTTCACCGCGTCGCGACCGAACATAGAGCCAGTGTAAACGCGTCAAGCGGGACCACGCCTAACCATCTCGCGGCGCGGTGGTCGTGCCAGACCGCCTAACCGATGCCGGAGGCACTCGACTGACGAGCACGCGGTCGACCCTGTTTCCATCCATGTCGACGATTTCGAATCGGTATGTGCCACGTTCGAACACGTCTCCCGTCTTCGGGACGCGCCCGAGCGCGAGCATCGCCAGCCCGCCCAGCGTGTGATAGTGCTGCCGGTCCTCATCGCTCAGCCGCAAATTGGTGCCCACGGTTCGCAGAACCGTCGACAGATCGAGTCCGCCGTCCATCAGCCAGCTCCCGTCGTCGCGTCGAATGATCGATGGCTCTCCTTCCGGTTCGGAAGGGAGATCTCCGACAATCGCAGAGATGACATCCGTGAGGCTGACGAGACCTTCGACGTCGCCGAATTCGTCCACGACGAGGGCCAGTGGAAGATGGGTCCGCCTGAACTGCTCCAGCAGTTTCATCAGTGTCATCGTCTCGGGCACGAACAGGGCCGGCTCCGTGAGAGCCGGCAGATCCAGGGTTCCCTTCTCCGCCAGCTGCTCCAGCACCCTGGTCGAACGAACAAAGCCGACAACGTGATCGAGGCCGCCGTCGCACAACGGAAACACCGTGTGCACGTCGCCTCGAAGCTTCTGGTGAGTCGTGTCGGGCGAATCTCGAACATCCAGAGAGACGATGTTCGATCGAGGTGTGAGGACCGCGCCGATGTGCCGCTCATCGAGGTTGAGAACGTTCGTGACCAGCTCCTGTTCGGAGGCTTCGAAAACGCCTTCCTGGGCGCCCTGTTCGAGCAGCACCTTGATCTCCTCGACGGTAACGGCTGGCGGCTTCACCTGACGAACACGAAACAGCCGCAGAACCGCGTCGGTCGACGCGCTGAGGAGCAAGACCACCGGTCTGCCGATCGCCGCAAGGATCTGCATCGGCCGCGCAATGATGCTCGCTATCGCCTCCGGATGCGCGAGGGCGAGTCGCTTGGGCACGAGCTCGCCGATGATCAGAGACACGTACGTGAGGGCGACGACGATGAGAGCCAATGCGAGCGTATCGGCGTACTGACTGAGCAACGGCGCCCGCTCGAAAGAGCCACGAAGCGCGCCGGCAAAGGCCGCCTCTCCGATGGCGCCGCTCAGGATGCCGATGCTCGTGATGCCCACCTGCACGCTCGACAGAAATCGCGTCGGCTCCGACGCGAGCTGAAGCGCGTGCCTCGCGCCGACCCGGCCGCTCTCCGCCATCTGCACGAGACGCGCGCGTCTCGAGCTCACGATTGCAATCTCCGACATCGCGAAAAGGCCGTTGAGCAGGATGAGAACGGATACAAGCAGGAGATCGGTAGTCATAGTTCATCCGCCGTTTCTTCCCAGATTACGCGCCGGCGGGCGGTTCATAAACTGCCCCCTACGGATCAGCTGCAACTATCCGGCGCACGCGAGCGTCTTTGAAACAATGAAAGGAGCGGCCGCAAGATGACGAGGTTGACGTTTTCTACCACCATCAACGCACCCAAGGAGCTCGTGTGGCGCACGATGCTCCAGGACGAAACCTATCGAAAATGGACGAGCGCGTTTGCGGAAGGATCGTACGCGGTCACTGACTGGAAGCCCGGCAGCAAGGCTCTCTTCCTCGGGCCGGATGGCACCGGCATGGTCAGCCGCATCGCGGAGCATCGTCCCAACCAGTATCTGTCGATCGAACACCTCGGGATCGCCAAGGATGGCACGGAGGACACCAAGAGCGCCGAAGTGAAGGAGTGGGCCGGCGCGCGGGAGAACTACATACTTCGCGAGAACGGCGATCGCGTGACGCTCGCGATCGAAATGGATACCGCCGACGGTTACAAAAAATTCTTCGAGGAGAAGTGGCCCCAGGCACTCGCGGCTTTGAAGGAACTGTCCGAAAGCCGGGTCGCCGTGAGGCCCTGAGATAGCGGCGACCTTCAGCGCCGGCCTTCGATCCAATAACGGGGGCCGGCGCCGCGCCGCGCGGCGCGATCGCCCGGATTCGCGAACTGACAACGGTCGAGCGACAGACAGCCGCAGCCGATGCACTCGGTGAGGCCCGCGCGCAGCCGCTCGAGCTCGCTGATACGCCGGTCGATGCGTGTGCTCCAGCCGCGCGACAGCCGCGCCCAATCGGACCGTTCGGGGACACGGTTCGACGGAAGCCTGTCCAGTTCCGTCCGGATCTCCTCGAGCGTCAGCCCTACCTTCTGCGCGAACACGATGAATGCGACGCGACGGATCACGGCGCGCGGGTAGCGCCGGTGCCCGGAGCCGGTGCGCTGCGACTGGATCAGGCCCTGGTCCTCATAAAAACGCAGCGCAGAAGCAGCGACGCCGCTGCGTGCAGCGACCTCCGAGATGGTGAGCACTTCCTTCACACCTTCAGTCTGAGGATTTTCCCGCTTGACTTCAAGTGCACTTGAAGATTGAAGCTCTGAGCGAGTGAAGCAAGGGAGCAGCCTATGGAAGGTCGAGAGGTTTTGTCGTCACGCGAGGCGATCGAGGCCGTGCGCACGGCGGTCGCGAGCTGGGAGGGCGTGACGACGCACGATCACCGTTTCGGCGGGCTCGAGTTCCGCCTCGGCCGCCGGGAGCTGGGGCATCTGCACGGGACGATCGCCGACCTGCCGTTTCCGCGGGGCGTCCGCGACGAGCTCGTCACATCGGGACGTGCCAGGCCGCACCACATTCTTCCCCAATCCGGCTGGGTGACGGTCCCGATGCGGACCTCCTCTGAGGTCTCGAACGTAATCCAACTGTTCCGTCAGAACTACGATCGCGGCGTGAGGACATCGAAATGACGACGACAATGACGAGCCAGAATCTCGCAAATGCGATATCGGTGAGCTTCGACAGCGAAGGCAGTGCTTTGTCCGGCCGGTTGTACTTGCCGCCTGAGTACACGCCCGGCACCCGCGTCCCGGGCATCATCGTCACGGGCTCGTGGACGACCGTCAAGGAACAGATGGCCGGGTTGTACGCCGAACGGCTCGCGGAACGCGGCTTCGTGACGCTGGCCTTCGACTTTCGACACTGGGGCGCCAGTGAAGGCCTGCCAAGACAGTACGAATCGCCGGAACGGAAGATTCGCGACATCCAGAACGCCGCCACGTTTCTGCAGTCGCGACCCGAAGTGGCCGCGGACGGTGTCGGCGCGCTCGCAATCTGCGCCAGCGCCGGCTACGTGGCGCACGCGGTCGCGAGGGGAGCGCCGCTGCGATCGATCGCGCTCGTCGCCTCGTGGCTCCACGACGCGTCGACGGTCGCCGGCATCTACGGCGGCGACTCCGGCGTCGCCCATCGAATGGATCTGGCATGCGCGGCCCGCGATCAGTTCGAGCGGACGGGAAACGTCGCATACGTGGCGGCCTACGACCCGGCCGATCCCGACGCCGCCATGTTCTTCCCGCTCGACTACTACGCCTCCAATGAACGAGGCGCCGTTCGCGAATGGACGAATCGTTTCGCGGTCATGTCCTGGTCGGACTGGCTGACGTTCGACGCCATTGCCGCCGCGCCGTCAGTGTCGGCGCCGACGCTCATGGTGCATGCAGACGAGGCGGCGCTGCCGGAGAACGCCAGGCGCTTTTTCGCAGCGCTCCCAGGCCCGAAGCATCTGTTCTGGACCCTCGGCACGCAGATCGACTTTTACGATCGCCAGCCTCAAGTAGGTCTCGCCGTGGACGTGGCGGTCGCGCACTTCAACCGCACGCTCGGTCCGCCCGCCGGCACGGGCACGCTCGTCGATCGGCAGGCCATTACCGACACGATCACGATGCTGCTGCATGCAGTCGACCGTCGCGACTGGACGGCCATCGCAGGCATCTTGGCGGAACAGATCCGGACCGACTACACGTCGCTCCTCGGCGGTTCCGTTCAGACACAGGCCGCCCACGAGCTCATCGCGGCCTGGCGTGCGCTGCTGCCGGGCTTCGACGCGACACAGCACGTGACCGGGCCCATCGTCGCCGACGTGTCGGGCGACACGGCACGCGCCCGGTGCGCGGCGACGGGCGTTCATTGCATCGGGCGCGATCACTGGACCGTGAGCGGTCACTACGACATGGAGCTCACGCGCACGGGCAACGCGTGGCGCATCGGCGCCATCACGTATCGGAACGTCCTCGTGACGGGAGACGAGACGCTTCCGCAGAAAGCGCAGGCCCGCGCTCACCTGCGAGCAACGTCGACCTGAAGGTCCAGGAAGGCAGCGAATCGCCGGACCGCGTCGGCGATCAGACGTTCGTCCGTTTTTTTCAGGCGCACCGGGAGGTCGAGCGTCGCGGTAACTTTTCCATTTCTCGCGATGGCCCTCCAGCCGCCGACGACCTGGCCGTCGACCACGATCGTCGAGCTGAAAGGATCGCGATCCGCGATTGGCTTCCACAGGCCGGCGTCGAGCGCGGCGCTCCGGTCCTTGTAAGCGATCAGGTATTCGTCGTAGGGAGGCAGCAGATGCGCGGCCCGCGCCGGCGGTGCGACCACGCGCATCGATGACGAGAACCAGTATCTCTTGCCATCGATGACGTCATCAGCGAGATGACGCGCGGCCATCTCGAGACCGGCACGAACGTCCCTCGTCGTAAGGCCCGACCACCAGACGAAGTCCTGCAGCTGCGCCGGCCCGTGGCTCGTGAAGTACCGGCGCGTCAGCTCGGCGAGCGCCTCGTCGCGCGGCAGGACGCGGCTGCCGGGCGCGCGCTCGTCGAGCAGCGCGTAGGTGAACTGCTTTCCGCGCAGCGCCCCGCTGCAGACTACGGCATCCAGTTCGGCGTGCATCACCAGGTGAGCGAGACGCTGGGTCCCGTCGGCTGCTACACCCACCTCCTGCAGCGCGGCCTTGAGCTCCTGCCGGGTCAGCTGCCTGCCGCCTTTCAGTGCGCGGGCGATTGCTTTGTTGCTGCGTTCGATGACGGATGCGTCGATGCCGAGCCGACGGTCGTAGCTGGCGGTGGCGGCACGCACGCGCGGCGCCGTGAGGGCGAGCATCCAACGGATGTCGGCGGGCGCGACGAAATGCCACGTCGGCCGAAGGACATGCGTCCTCAGGATCTCTCCGGCCGCAAACGTGCGCTCGATGGCGGCGTCGGTCGCGCGCCGCATGCGCAGCGCGAGCGCCCACCTGGCGCCGGGATATTCCTGCGCCTGAACGGCGCCGAGCCAGCTCACCACGTCCGCCGCTTTCGTGAATCGACCGGACGACAGACCCTGGTTGCGAAGCCGTGCGTAGGCGACGTTCATCGCCGCTTTTCTACCACAGCGCCCGGAGAGGCTGCCGGAGATAGGCAACTGTTCAGTTGCGTATCAGCGGTGGGTACTGTATTCTGCAACCAGAGGGTTGCATAATGCCGATAGCAGAACTCAGCCGAATCGACAGGAACATCGAGATCCAGGCGCCGCCCGAGCGCGTGTGGCGCGCTCTGACGACTGCAGCCGAGCTCGCCACGTGGTTCCAGGTGAAGATCGAGGGCGACATCGCGTCGGGGAATGAAGTGTGGATGACGTCCGTCCACCCGGACCATGCCGGACAGCGCTGGCCCGTACGCATCGTGGAGCTGACGCCGGCGCGGCGCGTCGTGTGGCAGTGGCATCCAGGCGAGGTGGACCCGAAGACAGACTACTCGCGAGAACCGCGAACCACCGTCACGTTCACGCTGGAGCCGTCCGGACGAGGCACGCGATTGAGCGTTGCGGAAACGGGATTCGACGAGATCGCCCTCGAGCGGCGCGCGAAAGTGTATGCCGACAACACGCAGGGCTGGTCCGAAGTGCTCGTCTGGCTGCAGAAGTATGCCGAAGCAGCGCATTGAGCGAACCGTGGCCGGCGCCGCGCTGGTGTTCGCGGCGCTCGGCGATCCGACCCGGCTGGCGCTCCTGCAGCGCTTGTCGAAGGGCGGCCCGGCATCGATCTCCGTGCTCGCCGAGAACTTCCAGACGACGAGGCAGGGCGTCACGAAGCATCTGAACGTCCTGGCGGCGGCAGGGGTCATCGACGGTGAGCGCCGCGGCCGCGAACATGTGTGGACGATCAATCCCCGGCGGCTCGCCGAGGCGCAGCGTCACATCGACATCATTGCGCGAGGGTGGGACGACGCGCTGCTGCGCCTGAAGGCTCACGTCGAAGGCTGATCGCCAGGTAGAGCAACAGGCCTGCCGGTCCGAACAGAAACGTGAGGATCAGCGCAGGCACGACGAGCAGGTGCGGGATGCCACGCCGCTGTGCGTCCCGCACCTCCCACCCGCCTATGAACAGGTCGAACGCCAGGTAGTGAACCCACCCTGCGAGCAGCAGCCAGGGATTCTCGAAGAGCGTCCTCACGCCCGCAAGCGACGAAAAGCCGCCTTCGCTTCGCATGAAGGTCGCTGCCACCAGCACCACGTAGACCACCGCTAACAAAGACGGCACCAGGACGGGGACGACGGTGGACGTCCAGCGCACGCGCGGCAGAAAGATCAGCAGCAGCCACGCCGCCATCGTGATGAAGTTCAAGATCGAAAAAAGCTGTTCAGCGGTCATACGGCCATCCGGTTGAATCCGTCGCGCGAAGCCTCACGCGCTCCGAGGCCGATCCAGCCAAGCGCGACGACAGTCACAAGCGCCCAGACCGCGATCGATGCGAGTGCCGTCGCGTCGGGCGCCACGACGCTTTGTCCCCGCAGCGCCTGCCACAGCAACAGGAGAAACAACGCCGTATAGCTTGCCGCACCCGCCAGCACGGCCCTCACGCGAACAGGCACGGGCCGGCGCCACTGCCCGAAGAGAAGAGCGATCAGCGCGAGCACCTGAATCGCATGCAGGCCGATGAAGTGCGCCACGCGCAGATCGCCATGCTCACGGCTCCATCCCGTCACCGGCAGGCCGGGACCGCCGTCCAGGCCACCGACCGAATGGGCGCCCGCAACCGGCATCGGCTTCCCTGCACGGGCATCCGCCAGCTGCGCCGCCGTCGGCCGGGTCATCAGCGGCCCGGTCATCGCGCCGAGGATGGTGAGCGTCATGCCGAGACGCAGGGCCCAACCGAGCGCCCGATCGATGAACCGGTGACGCCACAGTGCTATGGCAACCGCCACGCTCACCGCTGTCTGGACGAGAATGGCGAGGCCCATGATGGAAAACACGATCGCGTTGCCGAGCGTCGACACGTTGAAATGGCTGGTCGTGCCGCGCCAGGCCTGTGCGTCGATGAGGGCCACCTCCAGCACGAACACGATCGCGGTGGTCCAACCCACGACGCGCCGGACCCGCGGCCAGCCCGGCAGCATGGTGAAGATCCACGCGAGCGTCAGGCTGTAGGCGGCCGTCGAGACGGCGAACTTGAACGGCTTCAGCCAGGCGGGCGCGCCCGTGATGATTCGCGGGTCGATGAAGATGCCCACCACCGACGGCACGGCGACGACGAGCATCAGGATGCCCACTGCGGTCAGCGGCGGGCTCGCCTGCCACATACGGCCGACGAGACCGGCGACGCCCGGCGTCGCCGCGCCGCCGTTTCCTCTCGAGTTCATGAAACACCTCTTCGTATGTTGCCAGTGTCAACATCAGGCTACCGCACAATGTTGACGATGTCAACACTGCCGTTTTACGATGGCCGAGGAATGGCTCGCACCGCCAGGTCGGCTCGCAAGCCCCGTCGCCCGTACCATCATGGCAACCTGCGCCGCGCCCTGCTCGATGAGGCGCTCGCGACGATCCGCGACGAGGGCGTGGACGCGCTGACGCTCCGCGAAATCGGCGCACGCCTGGGCGTTTCCCGCACGGCGCTGTACCGGCACTTCGCGGACAAGCGCGCATTGCTCGCCGCCGTGGCGACGGAAGGCTTCCGCACGCTGCGGCAGCGTCTCGTGACCGCGTGGGAGGAGGGCGGACGCGGACCGGAAGCATTCGAGTCGATGGGGATCGCGTACGTCGGCTTCGCCGTCGAGAATCCTTCGCACTATCGCGTCATGTTCGGCGGGTTCGTCGAGGCGACAGCGTACACGCCCGAACTTGCGACGGAGGGGGCGGCCGCCTTTCAGGCGCTCGTGGATGCACTCGCCGCGCTGCAGCGCAACGCGATCGTGCGCGGCGACGATCTCCTGCTGATGGCGAGGTTCGTCTGGTCCGTCGTGCACGGCGTGGCCATGCTCGGCATCGATGGCCAACTCCCCGAGCGCGGCGCTGTCGAGGAGCTGATGCGATACGCGGTCACGCGGCTGGGGACGGGAATTTCACCCGATCGCCCCGCCGGTTCGACGTAGGTCCGCCGGTTCCGTGCGCTGGCGGCGCTCGACGGCCAGTGCGAGCAGCACCGCGAACACGCCGATGAGAGCCGAGTACGTGAAGAACACGAGATACCCGGTGCCGAGCGCGGCCGGCGTGACGCCCGACCGCTCGAGCGCCGCCGTGAAATTCTGCGGCGCTTCGGTCGCCACGAACGCCTTCACACCGGCCAGCACGCCGCCGGCGTCGGCCAGGCGGGCAGCGCCTTCGACGATCCGGCCGGATTGGGACGCGATCAAGCGGCCGGGAACGGCGTAGAGCGACGAAAACAGCGCGTACTGCGTCGCCGTGAACCCGGCGGACGTCAGGCTGGACATGTACGCGATCAGGCAAACCCCCGCGAAGCCCCCGGCGACGTTGTCCAGCCCGATCGCCGCGAAGAGCGCGAAAAGATTGTGCTCCTGCAGCGCGAGCCAGACGAACAGCAGGTTGCTCAACGGCCCGGCGAGCGCGCCGATTACCATCGCGCGCATCAGCCCGTAGCGCGCCACCGCGACGCCGCCGGCGAACACCCCGAACATCGTCATGACCACGCCGAAGATCTTGCGGATCTCCGCGATCTCGACGAGCGTGTAGCCGAGATCGAGGTAAAACGGATTCATGATGTTCAGGACGAAATCAGGAACGCGGTACAGGCAGATGAGGGCGAGGATCAGCCCGCCCGCGGACCGGTACCGCGAGAAGAAATCGCGGAGCGGATCGGCCAGGGCCGAGGAGAGATAGACGCCGGGGCGCGTGCGCGCGCCCGGCAGCGGCGTCGCGGCAACGACGATGAGGCAGAATCCGATCAGGATCGCCGCCAGGTGAACCACCCACGCGCGCGTGCCTGACGCCCACGCCGCCAGTACCGCCTGTCGCGCGCCGGCCGCGCCGACCGCACCCAGCACGCGGCCGAGCACGCCGGCATTCGCGGCCAGACCCGAGCCCAGCACGAGCGCACCGAAGCCCAGCACCGAGAGCCGGACGATCCACTCCATGGCATCGCGTACCGGCGCAGGCTGAACACCCTCGGTCTGAATCGCGCGAATGGTGTGACGCTGCTCGCGCGGCGCGGCGAGCACCCCCGCGATTCCGATGGCCATGAGCGCCGCCATCACGGCGTAGGAGAAATTCCAGCCGTAGGACTGGGCGAGCAGCAGCGGCACCGCGCCCGCGATGATGATCGCCACGCGGTAGCCCCACTGGTAGGCCGCCGCCATGGCGCCCTGTTTTGAAACTTCCGCGGCCTCGATGCGCCAGGCGTCGATGGCGATGTCCTGCGTCGCGGACGAGAACCCGACGAGGAACGCGAAGAGCGCGATCGTGCCGAGACTCCGCGTTGGATCGGATCCCGCCACGAGCCAGAGGCCGAACATGATCGCGGCCTGGCTCAACAGCATCCACGACCGGCGATGCCCGAGCCACGGCGTCAGCAGAGGCACTTCCATCCGGTCGATGAGCGGCGCCCACAGGAACTTGAACGTCGAGATCAGCGTGACAAGGCTGAAGAACCCGATCACTTCGAGCGAGAGTCCCGACGCGCGGAGCCACGCCGACAGCGTGTCGAAGACCAGGTAATACGGCAGACCGGCGGAGAAGCCGAGCGCAATCGTGACGAGCGCGGGCCGCTCGGTGTACACGCGAAGCGCGGTCAGGACGGTGCGCCGGGGAAACGCAGACGCCGATCGCGTGCTCGTGTCGTCCGGCACGCCAGATTATTGCATCGTTACCAGGTGCAAACGCGGCGCGCTCTGGCTAGGATTGGTGACCATGGTCCAGGACTTCCGATTCGCCGTGCGCTCGCTCGCCCGGCGCAAGGTTCTCTTCCTCATGGCCGTCGCCACGCTCGCCGTCGGCGTCGGCGCGAGCACCTCCCTCTTCAGCATGGTGAACGGCGTGCTGCTGCAGCCGCTCCCGTATCGCGATGCCGATCGACTGGCGGTGCTCTGGCACGTCTTCGGCCAGGGCGCGCAGGATCTGCCGGCGATGCACCCGCTCGACTACCGCGACTACCGCGATCGCGCGAAGACGCTCGAGGAGCTGACGCTCGCCACCGGAACGCAGGGCATCCTTGGCGGCGCCGTCAATCCGGAGATCGTCACGCTCGGCTCGGTGAACGACAATTTCTTCCCGTTTCTCGGCATCGATCCGATGATCGGCCGCCACTTCAGGCGCGAGGAGGCGGTGCCCGGCGGCCCGCGCGTGATGCTGCTCAGCCACGGGCTCTGGCAGCGGCGCTTCGGCGGCGACGCGTCGGTCCTCGGAACCCGCGTGGAGCTAGACGGCTTCGCCACGGAGATCGTCGGCGTCATGCGGCCGGGAACGACGTTCGATCGCGCGCAGGAGGAGCGCAGCGCGATTGCCGCGTAGCTCCGCGCGGAAGTGCCGGTGCACGCCGCTTCCGACTTGCGCGTGAAGGTCATTCCCTTTCACCACGACGTCGTCAAGGGCCATCGCGGCGGACTCTGGACGCTGATGGCGGCGGTCGGTCTGGTGCTCGCGCTCGCCTGCGCGAACGTGGCGCTGCTCATGCTCGGGCGCGCGCTCGGCCGCGACCGCGAGCTCCTCGTGCGCGTCGCGGTCGGGGCGAGCCGCGGCCGGATCGTGCGGCTCGTGTTTGCCGAGAGCCTCGTGGTGGCGGCCGCCGGCGGTCTGGCGGGCGTCGCCCTCGCGCGGATCAGCCTGTTCGTCATCAACGCGCGGGCGCTCTCGACCGTGCCGCGGCTCGAGGCGACGACGATCGATCCGACGGTGCTGCTGTTCGCGCTCGGCGCGTCGGCGTTTTCCGCGTTGGCCTTCGGCGTCGTGCCCGCGCTGCGGTCGGCTCGCGTCGATCTCGCCGAGAGCATGCGCGCCGCCGCGGTCGGCAGCGGCCCGCCCAACCGCGGACAGGTCCGCGAGGTCATCATCGTCACCCAGATCGCCCTCGGCCTCGTGCTCGTCGTCGGCGCGGGGCTCGTCGTTCAAAGCTTCCGCGCGCTCGCCGAAGCGCATCCGGGGTTCGACCCCGCGCAGACGGTCACGATGCGTGTGGCCACACCGCGGACGGACCTCAAAGTCCTCACCGCGTTTCACGACGAGCTCCTCGATCGCCTGCGGTCGCTTCCCGGCGTCGTTGCGGCGGGCGCGATCTCGCAGCTGCCGCTCACCGGCCAGGGTCCGTTGCAGCCTTACGCGTTCGACGCGGAGACGGCCCGCAACTGGGAGCAGCTCTCGGCCGACAACTTCGGCGTCACGCCGGGCTACTTCGCGGCCATCCGCGCGACGATGGTCGCCGGCCGCGACTTCACCCCGGACGACGTGCACAACAGGCGGCGGGTGATTGTGATCGACGACTCGCTCGCACGACGGGCGTTCGGCGGGAGCGCGCCGGCCGTCGGCCGCCGCCTGCAACTCGAGCCCGAAGGAACGGAGGAAAGCTTCTTCGAGGTGGTTGGCGTGGTCGGCCACATGCGCTATCACGATTTGCGGCGCGCGATGCTCCCGCAGATCTACCAGCCCGGCGTGTACGCGAACTTCAGCGTCGCCGTGCGCACCGGTGGCGATCCCGCGCAGGCCGGCGAAGCGGCGCGCCGCGCGATCGAAGCGCTCAGGCCCGGCACGGCTGTGCAGAACGTGCGGCTCCTCTCCGACATCGTCGACGAGGCGCTCGGCCCGATGCGGCTCGCGGTGTGGCTCATGACCGGCTTTGGCGTGATCGCGCTCACCCTCGCCGCGGTCGGCATCTACGGCGTCTTCTCGTACTTCGTCGGCGAGCGCACGCGCGAGATCGCGGTGCGGCTGGCGCTCGGCGCTACACCCTCCGACATCCGCGGACTCGTCGTGCACCGTGGCATGAGGCTGCTCGCTCTCGGCCTCGGCATCGGCCTGGCCGGCGCCATCGCGGTCAGCAGCGCGGCCACGAGCCTGTTGTACGAAGTGGGGGCGTCTGACGTGCCGACGTACCTGCTGGCCATCGTCTGCCTGGCTGGGGTGGCGATCGCGGCATGCTGGCTGCCCGCTCGCCGCGCGTCGCGGCTCGATCCGCAGCTGGGGTTGAGACAGGCGTGAGGCGTCCGCTCGCGAGCCTCGTCGTCGCGGCAGGTTTCGCGTTGGCGTGCGGGGAATCGGGACCGCCGGCTTCTCCGACGACGCCGCCGGCTTCACCACCCTCGACGGCCGGCCGCTTCGACGTGACGCTCCAGGGCGCGGGGGTCGACATCGGCGCCGTCCTGCTTCGCCCCGAGATCGCAAGCGGCGTTCTTCGCGCGGCCATCGTCCTGATTCATGGCTGGCAACCGGCCGGCGTCAACGGCGCGCTGGTGCTCGAGCCGCGCGCGCGCACGTTCATGGACGCCGGTTACGTCGTGCTGGCTATCTCGATGCGCGGCTGGCCGCCGAGCGGCGGGCGCGATGACTGCGGGCTGCGGCAGCCCGACGACGTGGCGGCGGCGGTCGGCTGGCTCGCGAGCCAGCCAGGCGTCGATCCCGACCGACTGGCGGTCGTCGGCTTTTCACAGGGCGGACAAGTGGCTCTGCTCAGCGCCGTGCGCGGGGCGCGCGTGCGCGCGATCGTCGCCTACTACCCTGTCACCGACGTGGCGCTGTGGAAACAGACGACGGCGAACGCGGATATTCCGGGCTACGTTACGAGCGTGTGCGAGCCTGGCGGCACGACGCCCCGTTCGCCCCGCCTCAACGCCACGGCCATCGGCGCTCCCGTGCTGCTCGTGCACGGTGACATGGACACGCGCGTGCCGACCGATCAGAGCGTGCTGATGAAAGCCGCGCTCGACACCGCCGGACGCAGCGTGACCCTCTTCCTCGTGCCTGGAGCGCAGCACGGCTTCACCGCCGCCGAGGAAGCGACCGTGCGCCCTGTCGTCGACCAGTTTCTTGCGGCCTCCCTGCGCTGACACTCGATGCGCTTCGGTGCCGCGTCTGGGCCTTCGCTTGACTCACGCTCAACATTCGTTGTAATTGTAGTCAAATGAAATTGGCGCCACGGCACAGCTACACCATGCGTGCTCGCGCCGAGAGCATGACCGACACGCGCGACCGGATCGTCCGGGCGGCGCTGAAGCTGGTCCTCGAACAGGCATACGAGGACGTCACGCTCGTGGCCATCGCTGAAGCCGCCGGCGTCTCGCATCAGACGGTGCTGAACCACTTCGCGTCGAAAGAGAACGTCGCGGCCGCGGCGGCCGAGTTGCTCGGCCGGCAGACACAGGCGGCGCGCGACAAGGCCGCGCCGGACGACCCCACGGACGCCATTCAGGTCCTGGTCGGTGAATACGAACGATTCGGCGACGCCAACGTGCGATGGGCGGTGGCGTCCGATCGCCTCGGATCGCTGGCGCCGCTGCTGGACGATGCACGCGCCGGGCATCAGGCCTGGCTCGAGCGAATTTTCGGCGCGCGTCTGCCCGAGTCGCCCCTGGCGCGCAGGCGTGCCATCCATGCCCTGCACGCCGCCACCGACGTCTACACGTGGAAGTTGCTTCGTCGGGACCTGCGGCTGTCGCGCGCCGACACCGAACGCGTGCTGCTCGATCTGGTCAACGGTGTTCTCGGCGGCACTGGCGGGCGGCCGCGAGGCAGACGGGAACGTGCACGATGACAGCGATCCGATTCCTGTTCGCGCTCATCGATGGGGGTGGCAACGTCCCGCCCGAACTGCACGCGGCGCGCCGGCTGATGGAGCGCGGACATGCCGTCACCGTCATTGCGGACGATTCGGTTGCGGCCGACGTGCGTTCAATCGGGACGAGGGCCCGCCGGTGGGTGCGCGCGCCAAATCGACGCGATCGCAGACCTGAAAACGATCCGACACGCGACTGGGAATGCAAGTATCCCTGGCAGCTCGTCGACCGATTGCTCGAGACGGCGCTCATCGGTCCTGCCGCGCGCTATGCGGACGATGTGAACCTGGCGATCGCCGAGCGCCGGCCGGCGGCCGTGGTCTGCTCGATGTTCTGCGTAGGCGGTATGGTCGCCGCCGAAGCCGCCGGGATTCCCTTCGTGGTCCTGTTTCCCAACATCTATCCCCTCCCGGCGCGCGGGTTGCCGCCATTCGGCATCGGCCTTCGGCCCGCGCGCGGCCGCCTCGGCCGACTCCGCGACGATCTCCTCAACCGGCTCATCGAGTGGCTGTGGGATCGCAAGGGGCTGCAAGGCCTGAACGAGCTGAGAGCCAGGTACGAGCTCGAACCACTTGGCCACGTGCTCGATCAGGTCCGCCGCGCCGACCGGCAGCTCGTGATGTCCTCGGCCGCGCTCGATTTCCCGGCGACGCTGCCGAGCGGCGCGCGGTACGTCGGGCCAGTACTCGACGATCCCCACTGGTCGGAGAGCACGCCTTGGACGCCGCGGGCGGGTACCAACCCGCTCGTGCTCGTGGCGATGTCTTCGACCTTCCAGGACCAGATCGGATCGCTGCAACGCGCCATAGACGCGCTGGGCACTCTGCCGGTGCGCGCGGTAGTCACCGCCGGTCCCGCGCTCGATCCCGCGTCGCTGAGACCGGCGGCGAACGTGACAGTCGTCACGAGCGCACCGCATCGTGAGGTTCTGCGCCACGCGGCGGTTGTGATCACGCATGGCGGGCATGGAACCGTTGTCAAGGCGCTTGCTGCCGGCGTGCCCATGGTGCTGTTGCCGCACGGTCGCGACCAGGCCGACACGGCGGTACGCGTGGCCGCGCGCGATGCAGGGGTGATGCTTAAGCGCTCGGCCGGCGCGGCCGAGATCGCGGCGGCGGTCCGTGTGGTGCTTCAGGACGATTCGTACCGTGCGGCTGCCGAACGGCTCGGAGAAATGATTCGACGTGATGCCGCTGGCGACGTCCTCGTGCGCGAGCTCGAAGCGGCCGCCGCCGGAAGCGACTTCCGGTATCGGTTATCGTCGCGAACGCATGGCGAGGGGGCGACCGCTGGGCGTCGAGCAGGAACTGCTTGAAGCATTCAGGCGCAGCGGGGCGCGCCGTCAGCCGGGCAGGACGACGGCAAAGAATGCCGAATTGAGCGAGTTCAGGAAGTCGCGCGCGTCGAAGGCCTCGCCCGCCGTGAGAACGCCTGTTCTCCTGCTTGCGCCCGCCACGACCCGCTCGGCAGCCTCGACGACGATCGGCGCGGTAACCGCGTATATGTCCCGTCCGCGCGCAACGACGCGCCGCTCCTGGCGCCCTTTTCGAGCGACGACGTCCATCACGAAGAGCTGAGAGGAACAGCCGCTTGCGTCGGCCGGTGTCGGCGGAGGCGTATCCGGATCACGAAGGTCCGCAAGTGGCGCAGGATTCATGAACACGCGAATCTCCGGAGTCCGGAGATGACGCGAGATGGTAATCGTCTCCGCGAAGGAGAGCGGGACCACGCGCTGCTCGCCGAACGGTGCCGGGAACGCCCAGTCACGTGCCGGAGGCGGATCGGCACGCTCTAACTTGTCATTGGAGAGAATGAACCGCCGACCGTGATTGCGCTCGCCCGTCAACCGGGTGCCGCGCGTCGGTTTCCAACTGTCGAGCGCCACCGCGATGCAGATCTCGTCTGCGCTATCCCACTCACCCATGGCCGCCGTCGCCATCAGGTCGCCAAGACCGCCAAAGAACCCCATGGCGGGAACGATCACAATGCTCGTGACGCGCTGCTCGGCCCTGAAACGATCAAAGACAGCGAGCACTGCCGCCTGTTCTGCCGCCACATCCAGGTAGTGAACACCCGAACGGATCGCGGCCTCGATCACCGGAACGGCAGTGTCGAGAAAGGGACCCGCACAATTGATCACCGCGCTGCCGCCGGAGATCGCGGTCTCGAGGGAGACGGGATCCTCGACGTTCGCGACGCGAACTTCCGTTCCAGAATGGTCCACGGCTACCGCCAGCAGCTTGCCGTGGTTGCGTCCCGAAAGCACCGGCGTCCATCCACGCCGGCGCAACTCCGAGACGACGAAGCGGCCGGTGTGGCCATAGGCGCCGAACACTGTCGCTCGCTTGCACGAAGCCGGCTGCGCGTTCACTGCGGAAACAGCGCTTCGGCTTCGCTGAAACCGTAGAACGCTTCCTCCATGGCCCCCCACGTTCCGTGCTGGCGCAGTTCTTCGCCGATTCGTTTCAGCGATCCGAGCGTGGCCAGCATCGCCGTCTGTCCGATGCTGACTCTGGCGGCACCGGCGGCAAACAGTTCCCCGGCCGGAGGTGAGCCGGGCAGCGCCATCAGGCTTATCCGTCCGTTCAGTTCGGCAGCGAGCCGCTTCACGTGCGTCAAGTCGACCAGCAGGGGAACGAACACCAGGTCCGCGCCCGCGCGCAGGTACTGCGAGCCACGCTGGACCGTGATCCGGAGGCGCTCCTCGAGATCACCTCCAAGGCCGAGGAGAAAGGTGTCGGTTCTCGCATTTATGACGAGCGGGACGCGGCGTCGTTCCGCTGTATCACGAGCGGCGGCAATCCGCGAGCACTGCTCGTCGATGCCGAGAAGCGGCGCCGCGATCCGTCCGTGCGCGTTGTCTTCAAGGTTGATCCCCGCGACGCCAGTATCGAGGACGGCGTCAACGGTCGTTGCGACATCAGCGGCGCTCAGGCCATAGCCCGCTTCGACATCCGCGCTCACCGGACACGAGACGACCCGGACGATGGCCGCAACCGCGCGCACCATCGCGTCCCGGCCGATCCGCTCGGCGTCTCGATAACCGTGGGCGTAAGCGATGCCAGCGCTCGTGGTGCCAATCGACGCGAAGCCGGCCTCTTCGAAGATGCGCGCGCTCGCGGCATCCCATGCGTTGGGCAGGAGCAGGCGGCCGGCGCGATTCTGTTCGCGAAAACGTTCCGCGAGCGATTGCTGCAAAGGCTTCATAGTGCCGCCTGCCAGTGCGCACGCAGCTCCTGATTGAACTCTTCCCAGCGCTCCTCCGGGAAAAAGATCCGGGCGCCTTCGAGCTCGACCCTCCGCCTCGTCCCGGGAATCGTCTCCGCTAACCACCTCGACCACTTCACGTCGAAGTACACGTCATCTGTTCCCCACACGATGAGCGTCGGGGCGGCCAGCGTCTTCAGCCGTCCTTCGATCGCAACCGTGTGCCGGTTGTCGAATGCGGCAAGGAAACGCAGAAAGTCACGCGTCCGCTGCTCGGTCCTGACGAGCGGCCTCAGATAAATCTCGACGCTGTCGTCGATGATTCTTTCCGGATATTCGTAGGCCGGGCCGAGCGCCTCGGCCGAACGATAGACGTTCTTGTCCGCCAGCATCGCGTGGAGCGTGGCGGACAGGCCGCCGTTCGCCGCCATCGCGAGGAACGGTTTGAAGGCGTCGGGCGGCCAGTTGTCGTGAGCGTCGCAGTCGGTCAGCGTGAGACTACGAACCCGCCGTGGATGCGAGGCGGCGAAGATCTGCGCGATGCCGCCACCGCTGTCGTTGCCAACGAGGTCAACCTGCTCGATAGACAGTGCATCGAGAAACTCGTCGAGCATCTTGGCATTGGCGGTCACGGAGACGTCCTGATCGGGCGATATTTCCGTATCGCCATGTGCGAGGAGATCCACCGCCATGCACCGGCGCACGGCCGACAGGTGCGCCAACTGATGGCGCCACAGGTACCCATTCAGAAGCACGCCGTGTACGAAGAGCGCAACGGGGCCGCTGCCCTGCTCGGTGTACGCAATGCGGCCGGACGCAGTCTGAACCGTTCTTGCCGTCATGAGGCCCTCCGCTGAACGCATTCACGTTCAGATGCAGGCAGTAAACCACCCGCGGCAGCGACGGCGCTTCCAAGATCTTTAGCGAGGCGCGTACGTGAATGTCAGCGGTGCGAGGCAGCCTGCCTGAACTTCGACGGCGAGTACCCGTATGCTTTCGCGAAGGCTGTACTGAAATGGCTGTGGCTGTAGAAGCCGAGGTCAAGGCTCAGAGAGGTGATGTCGTCATATCGAGGCAGGAGCTCGAGCGCGCGCGCGAGCCGCAGCCGCAGCTGGTAGCGATATAAGGGCAGCCCTTCTACCTGCTGGAATATCTGCGTGAGGTACACGGGCGAGTGGCCGACTTCGGCCGCAACTTCCGCCAGCGTCCAGCGTCGCGCTGGATTGCTTGCGAGTACGAGCTTCGTCCGGTCGGCGAGCCGCTGCCGTCCGGCGCTCGCACCCGCCAGCTGCGACGGGCGCGGGCCGAGCGCCCGCCTCGCGAGCGTCAACGCGAGGCCCTCTGCTTCCAGCGGCTCCGCAATGTTCTGCCGCAAGCTGTGCCTCAGCAGGGCGACGAGCGCCTGAGCCCTCGGGTCGAGTCGCACGCGCTGCCGGCGGAAAGCCGGGGTTGCGCCGTCGCGCAGCAGCGCGCGTGGCGCCAGCTCACGCAGCAAGGCGTCGCTGATGACGAGATCCAGACTCGCATCGCCGCCTGGCACAGGATGGCTGACGCGGTACCCTTCACCGGAGTTGAAAAACAGCACCTGGTTCGCTTCGGCCACCGCCTGATCACGTCCCAGGTGTCGGACGAACACACCGCGATACGGAAACACGAGGTGGGTGGCGGTCGCGGATTCTTCGGCGCTTTCGTGGGCGTGGCGACCCTCGCAGAACACCTCACGTATTGTGACGGTATCGGTCTTGAGAAGAGGCTGAGCCGTAATCATCCGAAACTCCGATCGTCGGCACTCGGCCCATACACTGAAGGCACCTTCGACCCAAGCAGGCGCAGGTACACCGTCATCTGGCCACGGTGATGCGCCGAGTGCAGGAACGTATCGCGAATCACCTGGTGACGCGGCTGCTCGAACGCGAGTTGTCCAGCCGCGAGGAGGCGCCAGGGGGTCTCGAGGTGCGCGTCGGTGGCCTTCTGCAGCGCCTCGCGCGCCTGGGCGACTGCCTTGTCGAGCGCCGCAACGAGCTCAGCGCTCGTGTTCAGTGGAGCTGGTTTGTATTTCGGGCCGTCTTTCGGCGCGACATCCAGCTCGTCCTGCGTGATAGCCATACCCACCCACGATGGAATGGTCGCGACCAGATCCGACAGGTAGCCGAGCTCCATCGACCTCTCGTGCGGCTTCCAATCGCGCTTGCCCGTTGGCACCTGTTCGAGCACACGCCGCGACTTTGCCGCTTCGCTCTCTAGCTCTGCCAGAAACCACTCAGTCATCGTCATGCGGTTACCTCCACACATCGACGGTCACTCACGCCTCATTACTCATCATCCTCATATACAACATGCCGGCGGGCAACCGTCGCATGCGGTCTGCACTGAACGATTGGGCCAACAGGAGAATAGAGTCTCTAACGTGTCGTAGCGTCTACAAGCAACAGGAGGCCGAAACCGAAGGCGGCGAGCAGGCCGGAGAAACGCGGACTGTTGTGGAAGGCCTCGGGAATCATCGTTTCCGCAGCCATCGCCAGCAGTGCTCCGGCTCCAAATGCCTGCAGCCGCGGTGGCCACGCCTGACTGAGCGAACCGAACCCGACATACCCTGCCACGATGGCTACCGCTGACCCGATGGCGATCGCACTCCAGAGCAGAAGGATGTAGGCGTAGCGGCGGCCGGCAGCCCGCATCCCCGCTGTGCTCGATAACGCCACGGGAAAGTTGCCCACTGAAAACGCGATCACCAGCGCGAGGGGGACGACCGGATCCCGCAGAGCGATGCCCAACACCATCGCCTCGGGGGCCGCGTCAAGCGCGCTGCCGAGCGCGATGGCTGCTCCGCTGCCAGGCAGCTGCGACTCGGCCGGCTGTTGAACGCACTCGCCGCATCGCTTGCGGTGAGCGGCGCCGAACCGCGAGAGAAGCGCGTTGCTCGCGCTGAACACGGCTGCCCCAAGCAGCAGTGACAGCGACGCTGCGATTGGCCCGGCGATCGCGATCGCATCGGCGGCAACTTTAAGGGACACACCTGCGAGCAGCAGTCCCGCCCCTACCGACATGGCCATCGCGATGGGTTGGTGCGGCATTCGGGAGAACAATCCGGCGATCGCGCCGACCAGCAGCCCCGCGGATGGCACTGCGCCCAGCGTCAGGGCAGCCCAGACGTCGTCAGTACTCGTGGGCATACGTTAGTCCACAGCAGGATGAGGGCCACAGTCCGAGTCGTCCAGTGGACCTTGGTATCGATTGCAGCGGTGGGATTCGGTCTTTGTGGCGCGAACGTTAGCAAGCGTGAGCGAAAGTTGGCGGAGAGGGTGGGATTCGGACCACTGCAGCCTCTGAGTTCTCGCATTATTCAGCTAATGCTGCGCAATATAACCTATAGA
>DATAFJ010000035.1:0-47384 GCA_036257535.1 Vicinamibacterales bacterium
ACATGAGCCGTGGCGGGTTGATGCTCCGCGCGGCGGCGCCAGGCGTCGAACTCGAATATCAGCCAGTGGCGGGCGCAATGCACCGGGGCCCGCGGCCGCCGAAACTTGCGCCGCTGCGGGCTCCGACGCGAAGGACGTGACCGAACGTTCTTAGCGCTGCGCGCTCCGGCGGAGCGATCGCCGCGCACCAGCCACGAACACTGAGCTCAGCGCCAGCAGGAGCAGGCTGCTCGGTTCCGGCACGCTGAGGCGAGGCTCGGAGAAACTCGTGCCGTACTGAAAGGCTACGTTCGTGATCAGATAGGGATTGAAGTTTGGTGACACGCTGAACGTAAAGACGACGGAATTGTCAATCAGCGGATTACTTCCTGTAACCGCCTGGTTGCCAGTGCCTGCGATGTTTCCGGCAGAGACAATGCCGTACTGCATTCCGTTTACGCTGACCGGACCCGAAAGGTTGGTGCCCGGAAAGCTGCCGGCTCCAAAGACACCCAGACCCGCGGAACTGATGCCGGAGTCCTGGCCGCCCGGAGTCGACGCACCGATAGACCCTGCATAGGCCCATTCGCCTCCGACGACCTCGCCAGGATCGGTGGTGCCCCACAGCACCGACGAGCCCGCACCCAGGACCGCTGACCCGGGGGTCAGCGTCACGGGGGCACTGTTGATGTCGAAGAACACTCCCGTCAACACATCTGCTGGCACAAGCGTGTCGAAAAGCGACGTGTTCGTGAGCGTCACCGTGAGCGTCGACCCGCTCAAGTTGAAGACCACCGACGCGGCGAGGTTGCCGCTCGCGGCGTTGAAAGTGATTGGCGCGGCCTGAGCTCGGGCCGCCAAGGCGAGAATCAGTGCGGTGAACAGCGTCAGTCGTCGCATGTAGAGGTCTCAAACAGAGAGCGAAGTAGCTCCTCTGCTCGCAAATCTCGCACCACCTCAACCGAAATACCAAAAACGGTGCGATCCAGCTATCTGTCAACGAGTTAAGGGAAAATCGCCGGAGTGGCCAAACTGCAAAAGGCGAGGTAATGGAGACCTTTTGTCGGGCTTGGTGGCGTTAGGGATCGGATCCGTAGAATGTCCGGCATGCCCCGGCTGCTCCTCCCCCGCGATCGAACCGACGCCGTTATCAGCATCGGCGGCCGCGATGTCCGGTTGACCAACCTCGGGAAGCCATTCTGGCCGGACCTGAAGATTACCAAGGGCGATCTGCTCCAGTATTACGCCGACGTCTCGCCGTACTTGCTGCCGCACGTCCAGCAGCGGGCCATGGTCATGAAGCGGTATCCGAACGGCGCGTATGGCGAGTTCTTCTTCATGAAGCGCGCGCCGTCGCCCCGGCCGGACTGGATCGAGACGTGCACCATCGAGCACGAATCTGGAAACGTCATTGATTTTCCAATCATTCAGGATCTTCCGGCGCTGATGTGGGTCATCAACCTGGGCTGCATCGATCTCAATCAGTGGTATGCGACGTGCGACGACGTGGATCGCCCAGACTACCTGCACTTCGATCTCGATCCTGGCGAAGGGGCGACCTTCGCGATGGTGCGTGAGTCGGCGCTCATCGTTCGCGAAGCGCTGGAGACGCTGAAGATGAAACCGGTGGTCAAGACGACCGGCTCCAAGGGCATGCACGTCTATGTGCCGATTGTGAGAGGGCCCCTGCAGAAAGACGTGTGGACGTTCGCCAAGGCGCTCGCCACCGCGCTCGCCGGCCGCCATCCGAAACTCATGACGGCCGTCTACAAGGTCGCGCACCGGCCGAGGGATCGCGTCCTCATCGACTACAACCAGAACGCCTGGGGAAGAACGCTGGCCTCCATATATTCCGTGCGTCCACGGAAGCTGGCGCCGGTCTCGACACCGGTGACGTGGAAAGAAGTCGAGAAGGGCGTCGAGATCGATGACTGGCGCATCGACAACGTGCGGGCGCGTCTCAAACGGGTCGGTGATCTCTGGAAACCCCTGCTCCAGAAGAGGGGCAGGGCGGACCTGGGCCACTACGTCGGCTCCTAGAACAGAGCATCCGGTTCCGGCGGGCTGAGACGACACTCTGTATGTGACGGAGAGGCTGTGCTTTCGGGTGTCGACAGCGGGATTCTCGCGGGCGCGCTCCTCGTTCAGATGGGACTCATCGCGGGCCTGCTCGTTGAACGCCGCCGCCGCCGGCGCGCGAGCAAAGCGCTCGACGAACGTCTTCGCTTCGAGACGCTGCTTTCCGATCTTTCCGCCGACTTCGCCGGGCCCGACATAGACGACCGCAAGATTCTGGCGTGGCTTGAACGGCTGGTCGTATTCCTTGACGTGGATCGCGCCGCCCTCATCCCTGTGTCGCCCTCCGACAGCACCGCGTACGGCGTCCTCTCGTACGCGCCACCCGGCGTTGCCGCCTGTCCGCGGTCATCGCCCAGGAGGAATGGCCCTGTTACATCCAGCAGATTCGCCGAGGGCTGACCGTCAAATACGCGCGGATCGCCGATGAGTTGCCCGCGGAAGCCGTGCTCGAGCGCGAGTACGTCCGCAGCATGAAATCTCATCTGTCCGTGCCAATCGGGACCGGCAGCGCGACTGTCTGCGAGCTGGCGATCTCGACGATGCGGTCGTACCGCACGTGGCCGGACAACCTGATCGCGCGCCTCCGCGTGGTTGGCGAAATCTTCGCGCAGGCTCTGACGCGTGATGAGATCGAGAGAGCGCTGCGGCAAAGCGAACAGCGCTATCGGAGCGTCGTCGAAGACCAGTCAGATCTGATCTGCCGCTATCTGCCGGATACCACGCCGACATTCGTGAACGACGCGTACTGCCGCTTCTGGCAGAAGACGCGAGTAGAGCTGATCGGCACGAAGTTTCTCGATCTGATACTGGAGCCGGCGCGCGCGGCCGCCAGGCAGCACGTGAAATCGGTGATCGCGCACCCGCGCGAAGAGAGAAACGAGCATCAGGTGCTCATGCCCGACGGCACGATCGGCTGGCAGCAGTGGATCGACCGCGCGATCGTCGGCACGGACGGACGCGTCGTCGAGCTGCAGGGAATCGGCCGGGACCTCACGGAGCAGCGCGCCGCGGAGGATGCGCTGGGCCAGGCGCGCGCGAGATCGCCCATGCCGGCCGACTATCGGCGCTCGGAGAGCTGTCAGCGTCGATCGCTCACGAGCTCGGGTAACCGCTCACAGCGATCCTGAGCAACGCCCAGGCCGGCGTGCATCTGCTCGCGCAGGAATCACCCCCGGTCGCCGAGCTCAAGGAGATCTTCAGCGATATCGCCAAAGCCGACGAGCGGGCGGGCGAGATCATCCGCGGTATGAGCGCGCTCATTCGCAAGCGCGAGCTGGAGACGCAACCGGTCGACGTCAACCTGCTCGTGGCCTACACCGTTCGGCTGGTCGCGTCGGACGCACCGGTGGCGTCGAGGGACCGGCGAATCACCGTGAGGAGCCTGGTCCGCGACCGCGGGCTGCACGTCGCGGTCACGGACCCGGGGCGGGGGATACCGCCCGATCTGCTCTCCGGCATTTTCGAGCCGTTTCAAACGACGAAGAGCAACGGCCTGGGAATCGGGCTCTCGATCGCCCGCGGCATCATCGAAACACACGGCGGCCGCATCAGCGCCGAGAACGGCGTGCACGGCGGCGCGATCGTGGGGTTCACTCTGCCGATCGTCCACCTAGCAGGATCGCGACCGGGAGAACGCGCAGTGCCTCTCCCGCAAAGAGCCAGCTCTCCGTGGCCGTCCGCGTCGGTCGGAGCTCCTCCCCGGTGAAGATATTGCGGTAAGACCGATCGGCCAGCGTCTCCGGCACTAGCACGCGCGACGTCCTCCAGCACTCGCCCACGGGAAACGGCTGGGTTTCCGATGCCAGCGACGCGGTGAGCCGCGGCGCGATCGTGATGAGCGCGCGGTCGTCGAGCGTGCGCGCGAAGGCGACGATTCCGCCGGACACCGTCACCTGGGTCTCGAGCGGCACGTACTCCGCGCGCAGAAACAGGTCCGGATCCGATCGGCGCAGCCGCAGCCCGCAGGTCGTTGCGAACATCTTGATCCGTGCATCGGGCCAGCAGGTCAGCAGTTCCCCGACCCTCCGGGCGCGATCGGGATCCCCCTGCGTCGATACCTCGGTGAGCGGCTCGATCGAATCGAGGAGCCGCAACCGGTGGTCGAAGTCGACCGGCCGCCTGTTGTCTGGATCGGCGAGGTTGAGATCCCAGAGCTCGGTCCCCTGATAGAAGTCGGGCACTCCGGGCGAGGTGAGCTTGAGCACGAGTTGCGCCAGGGAATTCACGACGCCGGCGCGCGCGACCCGTTCGATGAAGGACAGCCCTGAGGTGACGAACGGCGCGCCGCCACCGAGCGAGCGCTCCACGAACGCCGCCACGGCATCGTCATAGGCGCTGTTCTCGTTGATCCAGCTCGTGTGTACCTTCGCCTCCTTGATCGACTTGGTCATGTACGCGCGGAGGCGCTGGACGAGATCGTCCGTGATCATCCCGGATGCCACGCCGGGGGCGGGCGCGTCGAACGGGCACACGCCGACCAGCGCCTGGTAGAAGCGGTACTCGTCGTTGCGATCGGGCGCCGGCTCGCCGTCAACGATCGAGCGGTGTGCCTGATTGATCCGCCGCCAGCGTCCGACTTCGCGCGACCATTCCTCGGAGAGCTCGGCGAGCACCGACAGCCGCGCGCGGACGTCCTCACCGAGCTTCGTGTCGTGCGTCGAAGTCGCCGTCAACTCTCGTGAGAAGCGCTCCCGGCGGCGGCGATTCGTCTCGTGAAATTCGGCCGGCGCCACGCCGCTCCCCGACGGATTGCCGCCGACCTCGTTCATCGACAGCAGGACGTTGTAGCGGTAGAAGGCCGTGTCCTCGACGCCCTTCGCCTGAACCGGGGAGGTATATTGCTGCAGCTTCATCGCGACGTGCACCCGCTCGCGCCGCTCCTCCTCCGAGCGCGGCGGGTAACCGCTCCTGCGATCGGTCGGGTAGAGCTCGGCTTCGGTGGTCAGCGGCTCGTCCACGCCTCTCGGCAGCACGACCTCGCGCAGAAACTCGAACACCGAGGCCTCGAGCGCGGGGTTCCGCCGGCGCGCGCGGCGAATGGCCCGGTCGACCGCCGCGCGATCGTCGCGGCTCCAGCCGTCGGCGTTGATGTACGTGCGATAGATCGGGAAGCAGGCGACGGTTTCGACGAGCGCGTCGCGAATGCTGTTGAGCGTGAAATCGCGCGCCTTTCGATTGCGCTCGCCGATCCGGTCGATGGCGTGCGCGAGCAGGTTCAGCTCGCTGGCCAGCGCTGTATCCATGATGAGCTTCTTGCTCTCGTAGACGACGTCCTCGAACGGCGCGCGGAGCCGGGTGAATCGCGCGTACGCGCGGCGCATGCGCCGCATGCCGGCGCCATCGACGAACAGGCCGCCCACTTCATTGAGAAAGTTGTAGCCCGTCGTTCCATCCACGGCCCACGACGCCGGTAGCGACTCGCCAGGCGACAGAATCTTTTCGGCAACGACATAGAGCGGCCGCCGCTGCCCCCCGGCGCTCTCCGCGCGTTCGATCTGCCAGGCGCTGGCGGCAAGCGCCTGCAGGCGCTCGAAGTACTCCGATGGATCGAAGAGGCCGTCGGGATGGTCGATCCTGACGCCGGTGACGTGCCCCCGCGCCAGCCGGTCGAACAGCAGCGCGTGCGTCGCCTCGAACACCTCCGGGTCCTCGACGCGAATGGTGGCGAGGTCGTTGACGTCGAAGAAGCGCCGGTAATTGATCTCGTGCGCCGCGGTGCGCCAGTACGCCAGGCGGTACGGCTGTGCCTCGAGCACCGCGTGCAGCGCGTCGAAGCTTGCCGGCCGTCCAGGGTCGCCGTTGACGGCAGCGAGCGCGAGATCGATGTGACGCCTGATCGGCGGTGACGCGGCCACCAGGCGCTCGAGGCGCTCCCGCGCGACTTCCTTCTCGCGCCGCCGCTCGGCGATCGCCTCAGGGCCGACGGCGTTGACCGGCGGCATGTTGCCGAGGGCGGACAGGATACTCAGGAACTCGCGCAGGCTCGGGTCCTCCTCGCCCATCTCCGCGGTGAGCGCGTCGGTGTTGTGCCGCAGCAGCGACGGCGTCTGTCCCGGCTCGAGCGGAAGGCGATGGGTGTCGTAGCGCAGCTCGAGCCGGCCGTCCACGAACGCCACGGCGAGTTCGCCGCGTTCGAGCACGTGCCCGTACTGGTCGCCGAGGATCGGCAGCAGCACGCGGCCAGTCAGCTCGAGCTTGACCGGTGCCCAGTCGATGTCGAAGAACCGTGCGCCGATGGAGCACAACCCGTTCTCGAGCAGGTCGCGCCACCACGGGTTCGACGCCGCGTCCACCGACATGTGGTTGGGGACGATGTCGAGGATCTGGCCCATGCCGGCGGCGTCGAGATCGTCGGCGAGCCGGTCATATTCCTCGGCGCCGCCGAGTTCGTCGCTGATCCGGTTGTGATCGGTGACGTCGTAGCCGTGCGTGCTGCCTGGCCGCGCCGCGAAGATCGGCGACAGGTAACAGTCGCTGATGCCGAGGCGCGACAGGTACGGGACATTCGCACGCGCCGCCGCGAACGGAAACCCCGCGTGGAGCTGGAGGCGGTACGTGCTGATCGGTGAGCGGCCGACGCGCCGGTCCATTACATTCTCAACACGAACCAGTAGAAGCTGTAGGGCCCGAGCGTCAGGAAGTACGGCAGCTCGCCGATGCGGGGAAACTCGGTCGCGCCCACCATCTCGACCGGCGTCCGGCCGTTGAAGACCGACAGATCCAGCTCGGCGGGCTGCACCGTACGCGCGAGATTTGCCACGACCAGAACCGTTTCGCCCTCGTACGCTCTCAAGAAGGCGAGGATCTTCCTGTTGGCGGGACGCAGGAACTCCAGCGTTCCCCGGCTGAACACGCGGTGCCGGCGCCTCAACGCGATCATGTGCTTCATCCAGTACAGCAGCGAGTGCGGCGACCGTTCCTGCGCTTCCACGTTAATCGCCTGATACCCGTACACCGGATCCATGATGACCGGCGCATACAGCCTCGCCGGATCCGCGCGGGAGAAGCCGGCGTTCCGGTCGCCGGTCCACTGCATCGGCGTCCGCACGCCGTTGCGATCGCCGAGATAGATGTTGTCGCCCATCCCGATCTCGTCGCCGTAGTAGAGCACGGGCGTGCCGGGAAGCGAGAAGAGCAGCCCCGTCAGCAGCTCGATCCGCGGCCGGCTGTTCTCGAGCAGCGGCGCGAGGCGCCGGCGGATGCCGTGGTTGATGCGCATCCGGGGGTCGGCGGCGTACGCCTGATACAGGTAGTCGCGCTCCTCGTCGGTGACCATCTCGAGCGTCAGCTCGTCGTGGTTCCGGAGAAACGTCGCCCAGCTGCACGAGTCGGGGATCGGCGGCGTCTGCGCGAGGATCTCCGTGATCGGGTGGCGGTCCTCCTGCAGGAGCGCCATGTACATTCGCGGCATTAACGGAAAATGAAACGCCATGTGGCACTCGTCGCCAGCGCCGAAGTACCCCCTGACATCGGAGGGCCACTGGTTCGATTCCGCCAGAAGGACGCGGGCGCTGTAGCGCGCATCCAACTCGCGCCGGATCGTCTTGAGAATCGCGTGAGTCTCCGGCAGATTCTCGCAGTTGGTGCCTTCGCGTTCGATCAGATAGGGGACCGCGTCGAGCCGCAGGCCGTCCACGCCGAGGTCGAGCCAGAACCGCATGACGTGGAGCACGGCCTTCAGAACGTAGGGATTGTCGAAGTTCAGATCCGGCTGGTGGTGGAAGAACCGGTGCCAGTAGTACGCCTTGGCCTCGTCATCCCACGTCCAGTTCGACGTCTCTGTGTCGGTGAAGATGATCCGGGCATCCTGGTATTTCCGGTTCGTGTCGCTCCAGACGTAGTAGTTGCGTTTGGTGGATCCCACCGGCGCGCGGCGCGCCGCCTGGAACCACGGATGCTGGTCCGACGTGTGGTTGACCACGAGCTCGGTGACCACGCGGAGCCCGCGCTCGTGCGCCTCGCGCATGAATGCCCGGAAGTCGCGCAGCGTCCCGTAGGTCGGGTGGATGCCTTCGTACTTCGCGATGTCGTACCCGTCGTCCCGGAGCGGCGACGGATAGAAGGGCAGGAGCCACAGCGTGTCGACGCCGAGACTTTGCAGATAGTCGAGCTTCTGAATCAGGCCCGGGAAGTCGCCGTTGCCGTCGCCGCTGCTGTCATAGAACGCGCGGACGTGCAGCTCGTAGAAGATCGCGTCCTTGTACCACTGTGGGTCGGTCATCATGCGCTATGAGCACCGCACGAAGACGGCCATCGCGTGCCCGGGGAGATCGAAGCGGTCCCCGGCAGCCAGCGTGCGCGGCGGGTTGTCGGGCACCGCCGTCTCGAACGCCGTGGTCCAGCGATGGGTCCGTTCCGATGCCGCCGGCGCGCCGTCTGCGGGGAGCACGAACGCTGCGGTGTCGGGCGCGGCATTGTAGAGGACGAGCAGGGTGTCGCCGGCGACCCGCTGGCCGCGCGCATCCACTTCGTCGATGGCGTCTCCCGCGAGCAGCACGCCGAGCGATCGCGCCTCGTGCGCGCTCCACGCATCGTCGGTCATCTCCCGGCCGGACGGATCGAGCCACATGATGTCTTTGACGTCGGCGCCGCGCAGCGCGCGACCGTGGAAGAAATTGCGGCGCCGGAGCACCGGCTGCGCTTTGCGGAAGGCGATCAGCCGCCGCGTGAACATCAGCAGCTCCTCCGCCTCCGGCCTCGAACCCCAGTGCGTCCAGCTGATCTCGTTGTCCTGGCAGTACGCATTGTTGTTGCCCTGCTGGGTTCGTCCGAGCTCGTCGCCGCCGCTCAACATCGGCACGCCCTGCGACAGCAGGAGCGACGCCATCAGGTTGCGACGCTGGCGCGAGCGCAGCGCGTTGGTCGCCTCGTCGCCCGTCGGCCCCTCGACGCCGCTGTTCCAGCTCAGATTGTGAACTTCGCCGTCGCGATTGCCTTCGCCATTCGCCTCGTTGTGCTTCTCGTTGTACGAGACGAGGTCGGCCAGCGTGAAGCCGTCGTGGGCGGTGATGAAGTTGATGCTGGCATACGGCCGGCGGCCGCTCTGACCGTACAAGTCGCTCGAGCCGGCGAGCCGCGTCGCGAGCTCCGAGACGACGCCCCCCTCGCCTCGCCAGAACCGGCGCAGCGCATCGCGATACTTCCCGTTCCACTCGGTCCACTTCGTCGGGAAGTTGCCGACCTGATAGCCGCCTTCGCCGAGATCCCACGGCTCGGCGATCAGTTTGACCTGCGAGATGATCGGATCCTGGTGAATGATGTCGAAGAACGCACCCAGCTTGTCGACAGCGTGCAATTCACGAGCCAGTGCGCTCGCGAGATCGAAGCGAAATCCGTCGACGTGCATCTCCTGCACCCAGTACCGCAGGCTGTCCATGATGAGCTGGAGGACGCGCGGGCTGCGCATGTTCAGCGTGTTGCCGCAGCCGGTGAAATCCTCGTAGCGCCGCGCGTCGCGCGGATCGAGCCGGTAGTAACCTTTGTTGTCGATGCCGCGGAGCGACAGCGTCGGGCCGAGGTGATTTCCCTCGGCCGTGTGGTTGTAGACGACGTCGAGGATCACCTCGAGGCCCGCCGCGTGCAGCGCGCGGACCATCATCTTGAACTCGCGCACCGCTTCGATCGGCGACGGCGCCATCGCGAACCGCGTGTCGGGCGCGAAGTACGCGAGCGTGTTGTAGCCCCAGTAATTCGTCAGGCCGCGCTGCACCAGGTGCCACTCGTCGACGTGATGGTGCACCGGCATCAGCTCGACCGCCGTCACTCCGAGGTCCACGAGATATTGAATCGCGGCGTCCGACGCCAGCCCGAGGTACGTGCCGCGGATCGGCTCCGGCACCGCGGCATTCAGCTTCGTGAAGCCCTTTACGTGCAGCTCGTAGATGATCGTTTCGTGCCACGGCGTGCGCGGCGGCCGGTCGCTGCCCCACGTGAATGCCGGATCGAGCACCGCGGCGAGCGGCGCGTACGGCGCCGTGTCCCGATCGTCGCCCGCGCCATCGGAGTTGGAGGCGTGATAACCAAAGAGCCCCGGATGCCATCGCGTCGTCCGGCCGACGACTTTTGCGTACGGATCGAACACCACCTTGAGCGCGTTGAACCGGTGGCCCGCCGACGGATCGTACGGGCCGTGCACGCGGTAGCCGTACAACTGGCCCGGCCGAACGTCGGGCAAGTACCCGTGCCAGACCATGTCGGTCTGCTCGGGCAGGAGGATGCCCGTGCTTTCCGCGGTGGAGAAGGGCGAGTCGAAGAGACACAGTTCGACGCGGGTGGCGTGCTCGGAGAAGATGGCGAAGTTGACGCCGATGCCGTCCCACGTCGCGCCAAGCGGATACGGGGCTCCTGGCCAGACGCGCATCAAGAGATTGTAGTTGGTGTTTTTGTGAGCGTGGTCACCGTCGGGTGCTCGGGGCCGTGCGGCAGAAGTGCCAGCGCCGCCAGGTATGTGACGAGAGCCGCAAACGCCACGTAGCCGGTCGCAGCGCTGTACACCGGCTGCACGAGCGTTCCCAGCGTGACGCCTTCGAGCAGGATCTGCAGCGCGCGTCCCAGTCGTCCCTGCACTGGATCGGACAGCGCGGCCAGGATCACGAACTTTAGGATGAACGTCGCGCCGAAGATGACGGCGAAGCTCCGGAGCACGCGCGTGCGATCGGGCGCCGCGGCATGCGTGTTGAGCAGCAGCACGAAGAGGAAGAGGCTGACGGTGATCCGCGGCAGTCCCCACTCCGGCGTGACGAGCGCGAGCGCCTGCGCGGTGGAGGCGACGAGCGCGAGAAGGATGGCGAGGCCGTTCAGGTTCGCCAGCGACGCGCGGCCCGCATGCATCAGCCGCTCCGGCCGCAGTGCGCCGCTCCGCGTCAGCGCGGCGATGGCGAGGATCGCCAGCACGAGGGAAAACAGCGATGGAGGCAGGAGCTCGACACGCGCACCAATCCGCAGCCCGCCTACGAGCGCGACCGTCAGCAGCAGGAGCGGCAGCGTGAAGACCTCCGTCGTCAGCATCATCGCCGCCGCCGGAACAGTTTCATCGGGTTGAGGTCGGACGCCTCGCGCCGCATGCCCGCCTCGAGCTCTGCCTGCAGCTCGTCGGCCGTATGGATATCGATGGCTGGATCATCGACAACCAGCCGTCCATTCGGCGCGAGCGCAATTGCCGCGGTTACGCGTTCCAACCCGCGGGCAAACAGCTCGTCGTCGTGATACAGGCGTCCCCATCCCTGGCGGTAGTAGGTGTAAGCGATATAGAACTGGGTGCGTGCGTCGCGCTCCGCCGAGTCCGCCCGCGCGAACGCCGATCGCGCCTCGACGAACTGATCGGCCCGGAAGAAGCGAAGCCCGTCTTCGAACGCCTGCGCGTCGATCTGGTACACGCCAACTTCGGCGGCAAGACCGCCGGTGACCTGCGCGAGTGTTTGAGGCTGACGCGTGTAGATCCAGCCCACGAACGCGGCGTAGAGCGCCGTGGTGGCCAGGCCGATAGCCCGGACGCCGGTTTCGTTCAGCACGTCGGTACCGGACGCTCAGGCGCCGGCACGCTCGCGTGTGCGGCTCCAGATCGGATCGCTTGCGATCTGCTGGACGGGCTCGCTGTTCGACGCACGGCGGACGCGTTCCGCGCGCGTGTCGAAGAAGCCCCACTCTTTCGTGTCGATCGCGAAGCTGAACTTCGAGATGAGCGGCCCATTCGTGAGCGCCGTCTCCGGGTCGTCCTTGCCGGCCTGGTCCCTGGCCCGGTCGAGCAGCACATCCATTATGTGCCTGGGGATGCGGCTGCGGAAGCCGGGGTACACGTAGGAGAAGATCTGGAGCTGCGCCAGCAGCAGCGGCCAGTGCGGGCCGACGCGCTTCAGCAGCCGGTCCCAGTCGAGGGTATCGCCCTCGCTCAGGATGAGGTGCTGGATGTCGGACATGTCCTGCCGGTGCCGCTCGTGAATGAACAGCCGGTGCCAGATCAATTCTTCCGCCGGCGCGATCATCACCGGGTTCGCCGCCAGCGTTCCCGGCTTCGCGAACTCGTGCCACGCTCGATCGATGAACGCGACGCCGTTCCCCATGCCGTATATCAGGTCGACGTAGACATCCCCCCTGAACGCCTTCGCCAACCAGTGCGGTTCTTCCAGCTTCAGCTCGAAGCCCGCCTCGTCGAGCGCGTATGCCGCGCGAAGGAGATCGCGAGGCTCGAAGAGGAGGTCCAGGTCCTTGGTCTGGCGGTAGATTCCCGTGTGCTCGTAGATCGCGAAGGCGCCCGCGACGACGCAGGGGACCTGCGCACGGTTGACCGTTTCAAGCGCGAGCCGGTACACCTGACGCGCCTCCTCGGGAATCCAGAAATCGCCGTGCGTGACAGACTTCTGCTCTTCCTCGGAGAGAGTGTCTGGGGAGACGCCGAATCGGAGCTGGCGCGGACGGACCATGGTGGTGTCGCCGGAATGCAAGCTGGGGGCCGATCTTCGGATGAGGTGGCTCGTTCCGTGCAACTCGCTCCTCATCGCGTTCGTATCCTTCCCACGGAGGCTCCGCATGCGCAAATCTCTGGGCACGGCGCTGATTGTGGCGGCTGTCGTCGTGGCGGCCCACGCGCAGACGGCCGGCGATTCGAACCGGATCGACAGGCCGTTCCGGTCCGGCGGTGTCATTCACCTCAATCTCTCCGCCGGCGCGTACCGCATCGTCGGGGACGAGGCCGAACGGATTGTGGTCGGCTGGCATACGCGCCGACCCGAGGACATGCGGCGCGTGCGGTCGAACGTCGAGACCCGCGGCAAGGAAGCGTTCGTCAGGATCGACGGACCGTCGAATGGATTCGAGGTGGACATCCGGCTGCCCGCGCGGAGCGATCTCGACCTCGACCTGAGCGCCGGGGACCTGCGCATCCGCGAGGTCGTCGGCAGTAAGACCGTGGACGTCTGGGCCGGCGAGATCACGATAGACGTCGGGGACTCGTCGGCTTACCGGAACGTCGAGGCGCGGGTCCGGTTCGGCGAGCTCGACGCGCGTCCTTTCAACGTCACCAAAGGCGGTATCTTCCGCTCGTTCAAATGGGAGGGCCGCGGCGGGTATGACCTTCGAGCGCGGCTGTTCGCGGGGGAGATACGGCTGTTGAGGTAACTCTCATAGCTTAGAGCTCAGAGCTCATAGCTTAGAGCTCACAGCTCAGAGCTTCGTGATCGTCGCGGCTTTGAGCTTTGAGTTTCACCTCATCCCCTCGAAGAATTGTCTGTGGGCCTCGATGATGCGCTTTTGCGTATCCGGGTCCGGATCGACGGACCAATTACCCCGCTCGAACGTGCCGCCGAGCAGGATGCCATCCGCGCGCGGGAACATGTACAAAGGACCGTCCATCAGCGTGATGTAGTCCACTTCAGGCTGCGGCATGAGAAACGTGAGCTGGCCCCTCACCGGCGTCAGCTCGTCGTCACCCACCAGCGTTTTCGCCCCGAGCCCCGTACAGTTGAACACGACGGGCTCTTCGAGGGCGGCGATCGACTCGCGCGAAGCGAGTTCGCGCACGATCAGCCTCCCGCCCGCCAGCAGAAAGTCGCGCAGCAGCGCCGACAGATAAATTGGCGTCTCGATCAGCATCGTCGTGAAACGACGCACGTAGCGCGCCGGAAACGGATGGTCGCGCGGGCCGAGGTCCACGCCGTTGACGTAGAACGGGCTTTGTATTGGAGCGGCCGGCGGCGTATCGCCGATGCTGAAGTTGTCGATCCAGCGGACGCCGAAGGTCGCGCCTGGCAGATCCTGAAAGAGCCGCCACGATAGTCGCGCCGCGCGGCTGAACTGATCGTCGAACGCGGGCGAGGTCTTGCCGTCCTCGAACACGCTGAACGGGCCCCACTGCGCTCCCGCCATGTTCGACGTGGTGTTCGGCGGCACGTCCTTGGCGTAGATCGTGACGGTCACGCCCCGTCTCTGCAGCAGGCGTGCAGTGGCGAGTCCCACCGCACCGCAGCCGATGACCGCGCATCGATCCGCCGGTCCGGTCCAGCCAGAGAGCTCGCCCACCGCGAGAGACGCCGTCCCCCACGAGAGCGTGACGCCGCCTCCGCCGTGTCCGTAGTCATGGACGAGCAACTTCTCGCCCATCCGTTCTGCACGGAGGACAAAGCCGGATGCGCGATACGGCCGGAGTCCCGCAACGGTGCGGATGACGCGGTCGGGCGACACGAGGACGCGGGCGAACGGACGCCGTATCCGGGCGGACGGGGCGACGTAGGACCGGACCCCGCAGGCCGACGAGTACACCGCCGCTGCGCCGGCAAGCTGCAGAAACGTTCGTCTCGAGACCGGCACCCGCATTGGCGACAGAGATAGTAGCGGAACTTGGCGGTTCGGCCGGGCCGAACCTTGCGGGCGGAGTGGGCGTCTAAAAGCGGGTCGTGCGCCCGCGCTGTCGAAATCGGGCCCGGCCGTTCGTCTTAGCAACGTCGCAAGCCACAAACTAAAAGGAGCAACATCTATGGCTCAGGTGAAACCGGTTCCAGAGGGTTACCACACCGTCATCCCGTACATCGTCGTAGAGGGCGGTAACGCCGCCATCGAGTTCTACAAGCGCGCCTTCGGCGCGACGGAACGGTTCCGGATGGGCGGGCCCGACGGCAAGGTCAGCCATGCCGAGATCGAGATCGGCGATTCGGTGGTCATGCTGTCTGATGCGTTCCCCGAGCGAGGTTTGAAGGCGCCCGCGAAGGGGGAGGCCGGGGGTGCGTTCGGGATCTTCCTTTACGTCCCGGACGTCGACGGGGTGTTCAAGAAGGCCGTGGACGCCGGCGCCTCCGTGACGATGCCGCTCGAGAATCAGTTCTGGGGTGATCGCTACGGCAAGCTTCGCGATCCGTTCGGCCACCACTGGCATCTCGCCACGCATGTCGAGGATGTGACGCCAGAGGAGATGGAGAAGCGGTCGAAGGCGGCCGCGACGGCTGGATAACTAAACCAAACGGTTCAGGGTGCACCGTGCACCCTGAACCGTGCTCATCAAGAAGTTCTATCGTTTGACAGTCAGTGTCGGCGAGAGCGTGATGTCGGCGTCCTTCCACGCTTTCTGGAACCGCTTCTGGACCGCCGCCGCTTCGTCCTTCTTCCCTTGCGCCTGCAGTGCGCGGGCCAGACCGCTGAGCGACCAGCCGCTCTCGGGATTGATCTTGAGATCCTGCCAGTAGATCGCCTCGGCCTCGTCGGCGCGGCCCGCCGCCAGGAGCGCCGCTCCGAGATTCTCGCGCACGGGCCAATGCCAGTCCGACGGCTCCTGATAGATCAATGAGTCTTCGTACCGCACGCCGCGCTCGAAGTGCAGCAGCGCCGTATTCCACTGCTTCCGGCGCGCGGCGATCTCACCGGCGACGGCTTCCGCGCCGACCCGGAGGATGGCGTATCCACTGTTGGAGGACATCGTGACCTGTCCCTTCAGCGCGGGATCGGCGAGGATCTTCCTCAACAGCGCCAGCTCTTTGTCAGCCTCGGCGAGGCGGCCCTTGTTGACGAGCGCGATCGACCGCGCGTAGCGCCACGCGCCTCGTGTGAAGGGCGTTGCATGCCGTGGACCCTTGTCGGCGAGAATCTCGTCCCACTGTCCGAACCTCACGAGCGCCCAGTACGGAACGACCAGGAAGCCTTGAAGGATGGGCACCTGGCCGAGCGCCTCGTTCGGGATCACGCTCGCGACCTTTTTCGCCGACTCGATCGCCAGTTTGCTCTGTCCCGTCGCTGTCGCGCCCATCCAGATGAAATGCACGTTGTGCGGGTAATAGGCGAGCGGATAGATCCCCTGCGCCTTGCACTGCGTGATGTAGTCCTCGTCAGCAGCAACGGCCATCTGGTTCGACTTGACGACGTCGGCATGGCGGCCGACCCGCTGGTAGATGTGCGCGGGCATGTGAACCATGTGGCCGACGCCCGGCATCGCGGGCAGGAGCCGATCGGCCTCCGCCTCGGCGCGTTCGGGCGTGTCGGTGGGCTCCCACACGTGCACCCAGTAGTGGAGCGCGCCCGGATGATTCTGGCTCTTCGCGAGAACCTGCTCGAGTGACGCGACGATCTCCTTCGTCTCATCGTACGGCGCGCCGTCGCGCGTCCAGTAGTTCCAGGGACGAAGGTCCATCAGCGCTTCGGCGAAGATCGTCTTCGCATCCACGTCCTCCGGGTACGCCTGCACCATCTTGCGCATCGCGTCGGCGAAGGCGCGGTCGGCCTGCTTGCGGTCATCCGCCTTGCCCGTGTACCGCGACGCGACGGCGTCGATATACGCCTGTTCCCGCGGCGTGACCTTGGCCTTCAGGCTGACGGCTTTCTGCGCGAGCTCGTACGCCTTCGGCTCGTCTTCAGCGTTCATTGGAGCGTTGATGTTGGGCCCGAGCACCAGCGCGTGCCCCCAGTACGCCATCGCGCACTCGGGATCGAGCCGCGCGGCCTCCGCGAAGGCGCGGGCCGCTTCGGCATGGTTGAAGCCGTAGGCGAGATTCAGGCCCTGGCTGATGAATTTCTGTGCGTCTTCCGATGTCGTGGTCACCTTGAAGGTGTGCGGTCCGAGGTTGAGAAGGCGCGGCGCGAGCGGCATCCCGGGCGCGGGCGCCTCATGGCCGCTCGGTCTTTCGTAGTGCTGATGATTTGGCGCGGGCGTCTGCGCCAGCGCCGTACTCGGTATGGCGAGCGCCGCGAGAAGGGCGATGCGTTTCATAGCCGGTCTCCTGAAGAGCAGATTCAAACTCGCATTCTAACGCCGCGGGCGTGTCCCGGCCCTGACGGTCTTTTGACGAAGTCCTCACGAAACAACCTCGCCGCCGGTCGGGGGCTATAATCCTCCGCTCATGCCGCGCGCCATCGCCAAGCCGCCGCGCAAACCGATCCCTCCAAGCCAGGGCGCCGGCTATTCGGGTACGCCGCTTCCACAGAAACTCGGCATCAAACCGGCGTCGACCGCCGGCCTCATCGGCGCGCCAGACGACTTCGCCAGGACGCTGGGCGCGCTGCCTGCCGGTGCGAAGCTGGTACGCGCCCCGAAAGAACCGGTCGACCTCGTTGTGTGGTTCGTGACGACGCGTCAGGGGCTTGCCGGGAACCTTGCGCGCGTCGCGCGCCTGGCGGGGCCCGGAGGACTGTGGATCGCCTGGCCGAAGAAGTCATCCGGCGTGCCGAGCGACCTCACCGAAGATGTCCTCCGCGAGGTGATCCTTCCCACCGGCCTCGTGGACGTCAAGGTGTGCGCGATCGATCAGACCTGGTCCGGGTTGAAGTTTCTTCGCCGGCGGTCACCCCGGTCCTGAACTGCTCAGGAGCGCCTTCGCTGCCGCCTCCACCTGCGCCGTTGGCGCCGCGTCCGCACCTTGCACGATCCCGTAGAGCTGCAGAAGCTGCGCGCGACGACGGCTCTCGGCGTCGTCCAGCGTGTTGATTGCGGTGTAGAGCTGCATCGACAAGGCGAACTGCCGATCGAGACCTGACACCGAGGTCTTCACCCGCGGATCCATCCTGACGAGGATCGGTTTCGTCTGGGCCTGTCCGTCGACTGTCAGCCGGACCGAGTACTTGCCAGGCGCCGCCCACGGTCCCTGCGGCAGCCGCGGCGTGTTCAGCTTGATCGCCGCGATTGGGTAACTGAACTGCGACACCCGCGGGGGAGCGTAGTGAAGATCCCAGACGAAGCGATGGAACCCCGCTTTCGCGGAGAGCGGCCGCGGCGGACGGATCCAGTAGCGTGGAAAGTTGACGCGCTCAGCGCGTGGATCGAACAACTGATCGGCCGCTGAGTACTTGCGAACCGTGCTGCCGCCCGCATCCAGGATGTCGAGTGACACGTCTCGTGCGTCGGCCGGCAGCCAGTAGTTGAGAATCGCGCCGTCGGGCGGGTTCTGTCCGGATGGCTCTTCAGGCGGCAGCGGAGTGTCGGTGTTCTTGTTCCATCGGACGCGCCACGCCTCTGCCGGCGTGAAGAGAAAGGGAACCGTCGCCTTCCTCGCGTTCTCCATCTCTCGCAGCGGCGAGATATCGTCCAGGATCCAGAACGATCGGCCATGCGTGCCGACGACCAGATCGTCGTCTTTGATGACGAGGTCGCGAATCGAGGTCGCCGGCAGATTCAGCCGCAGCGATTCCCAGCTCTCGCCATCGTCCAGCGACATGTAGACCGTCTGCTCCGTCCCGGCGAAGAGCAGCCCGCGCCGTTTCGGATCCTCCCGCACGGCATTGACGATGCCGCCGTCGGGAATCCCGTTCGTGATGTGGCTCCAGGTCTTGCCTCCGTCGCGCGTGCGGTAGATGTGCGGCCTCAGATCGTCCAGCCGGAACGTGTTGATGGCCGCGTAGGCCGTCGCCTTGTCGAAGTGCGACGCCTCCATCAGCGACACCTTGGCCCAGGGCTTCAGATCCTTTGGGGTGACGTCGGTCCAGGTCTTGCCGCCATCCGTCGTGACGTGAACGAGGCCGTCGTCGGTACCCGCCCAGATTCGTCCGATGTCGAGCGGCGACGGCGCCAGCGTGTAGACCACGCCGCGTTGGGTGGGCTTGGCCGCTTCCGTGCCGATGTACTTGCCGACATTTGGTGGAACGTCCCAGGACTTCCGGGTGAGGTCCGGACTGATCTGGGTCCACGCCTTCCCGCCTGTCGTCGTTTTCCAGACGACGTTGGACGCGAAGTAGAGGGTTTTCGGATCGATGGGAGAAAAGAGCACCGGCATGGTGCGGAGGACCCGGTACTCAGCCGATCCTTCAGTGGTCGCTCCCGGCGGCGACGGGCCGACGTTCTGAACCTGCCCGGTGCGTCGGTCGTAGCGCGAAACCCTGCCGCCGTAGACGATGTCGGGATCGAGTGGATCCGGCGCGACATAGCCGTACTCTTCGACGCCCACCGGATGCCACTCGCGAAACGTGATCTGACCGTCGTGTCCGCGGCTCGATACGCAGGCCGAGCCGCTTTCCTGCTGTCCGCCGCAGACGCGATACGGAAACGCGTTATCGGTGCTGACGTGGTAGAACTGCGCCGTCGGCTGGTTGTACCAGGAGCTCCAGGTCTCACCGCCGTTCACGGTGATGATCGCGCCCTGGTCGGCGATCATGATGATGATGTCGGTGTTCTTCGGGTTGATCCAGACGCGCTGGTAGTCGTCGCCGCCCGGCGCTCCACGGAAGTCCGTGAAAGTCCTGCCGGCATCCGTCGATTTCCATGCCGCGATGTTTGCCGCGTATACGACGTCGCAGTTCTTGGGATCGGCCTTGATCTCGTGAAAGTCTCCCTCCCGACCCCAGAGGCGATTGTCGTCGTTCACGCGGCGCCAGTTCGCGCCGCTGTCGTCGGATCGATAGACGCCGCCGAGCTTCACCGGTGACGCGATGATGGCGTAGATGCGCGATGGCTCCGCCTCGCACATGCCGAGGCCGATGCGGCCGAGGCCGTCTGCGCCGGACGGCAGCCCGGTTCCGATCGCCTGCCACGTGGTACCGCCGTCGGTGGACTTGTGGAGGCCGCTGCCCGGCCCGGTGAACACGCCGTTTTCCCACGGTGCCTGGCGCGATTCCCATAGCGCCGCATAGACAATGTCCGGGTTCCGCGGGTCGAAGGCCACGTCCGCCGCGCCCGTGTTCTCGTCTTTGTAGAGCACCTTCTGAAACGACCGGCCGCCGTCGGTCGATCGGAAAACGCCCCGTTCTTCGTTTGGGCCGTACGGATGACCCAGCGCCGCGACAAAGAGCCGGTCAGGATTGCGCGGGTCGATGATGATTTGCGGGATCTGCTGCGCGTCGCGAAGGCCGTGGTGCGTCCAGGTCTTGCCGCCGTCGTCCGAGCGGTAGATGCCGTCGCCCGTGGCGAGGTCAGGGCGTTGATTTCCCTCGCCGCTGCCTACATAGATGATGTCCGGATTGGACGGCGCGACCGCGATCGCGCCGATCGAGCCCGTCGGCTGATCGTCGAAGATCGGCACCCAGGTTCGGCCGTAGTCGGTCGTCTTCCACACGCCGCCGTTGTGGAAGCCGATGAAGAAGGTATTCGGACGATCGGGGATGCCGACTGCGGCCTTCCCGCGTCCCCCGCGGTGGGGACCGATCATGCGCCAGTGCATCTCGGTCAGGGCTGTCGTCGGGATCGTGGGGCCAGAGGGCCCGGTCTGAAGACCCGCCATGAACGCGACGATTGCGATGCTGAGGGGTTTCACAGCGTGTAGTCTAGCCGTGATGCGGTGGGCGCTTCTTCTTCTTCTTCTTCTTCTGACGGCCGCATGCACCCGGTCCGAGACCGCTTCGCGTCCGCCGTGGCTGAGCGCCTGCGAGCTCGCGGGTGTCCACCGCACCGCGCTGTGCGGCCGCTTCGACGTGTACGAAGATCGCAGGGCGGGCGCCGGCAGGCGGATCGGCCTCAATGTCGCCGTCATTCCGGCGACGAGCCGGGCCGAGCCCGATCCGATCGTCTTCTTTGCCGGCGGTCCCGGAGACGACGCCGTCGATGCCGGGCCATTCGTGGTCGGGATGCTGGGCGATCCGCGTTCGCGTGACATCGTGCTGATCGATCAGCGCGGCACCGGCGGTTCGGGCGTGCTGACGTGCCCGCTCTACAGCGGAACGGGCATCGCGCGTTTCACGGGCGCCTTCATGCCGCTCGACGCGGTGCGGGAATGCCGCGATCGCTTGTCGCGTACTGCTGACCTGCGCCACTACACGTCGTCGATTGCGGTAGATGACGTGGCCGAGGTGCTGACGGCGCTCGGCTACGACCGTGTGAATCTTTTCGGCGGGTCCTACGGGACGCGGATGGCGCAGGTATTTCTGCGGCAGCATCCCAAACGTGTACGGTCGGTCATCCTGCAAGGCGTGACGACGATGCGCGACCGGATTCCGATCGGCTTCGCGCGCAGCGCGCAGCGTGCGTTCGACCGCCTGCTCGCCGAGTGCGAGGCGACCCCGGACTGTCGTGCGGTGTTTCCGCGGCTTCGATCTGACGCCGCGACCGTGTTCGATCGAGCGCGTCGCGGCTCGATCGACGTCGTCGTCACCGATCCGTCGACGGACGCCGACGCTTCGGTGGCGATGCCGGGCGACATGGTCGGTGAAGTCGTGCGATGGATGATGTACTCACCGCGAGCCGCACGCAGGGTGCCGGCGTTGCTGCATCGGGCGGCCACCGGCGACTGGCGGCCGCTGGCCGAAGCAGCAATCCGGGAGCGGCGGGCGATCATGGCGCCTAACAGCATGGGACTCTATCTATCCGTGACGTGCGCGGAGGATCTGCCTGGCTCGGACGCCGACGCCGCGAAACGGCTCGCCGAGGGCACGTATCTCGGTGACTATCGTTATCGTGAGCAGCGAGCCGCGTGCGAGGAGTGGGTCGCCGGCGCGGTGCCGCAGGATTTCCACACCGACGTCGTGTCCGATGTTCCGGCGCTGCTCGTGTCGGGCGCGCTCGATCCGGTGACACCGCCGGAGAGCGGCGAAGCCGTCGCGGCGCGTCTCGAAAACAGCTTGCACCTCGTTGTGCCGTTCGGCGCGCATGGGACGGGCGGCCTGCAGGACAACGGCTGCCTCGCACGGCTGCTCCGCGAGTTCGTGGAACGCGGTACCGTCGCCGGCCTGGACACAGCGTGCGTTGCCCAGATACGGCCGCCGGCGCTCGAGCGATGAATGGGTATACTCACAGCCATGCGCTGTAGACCCTTCGCGCTCATCCTCCTCTTCGCATCCCCCGCCCTGGCCCAGCACGAATCCCACACCGGCGCAGCGCTCGTCGGCAATTTCGTTCCAAAGGAAGTGGTCGAGCGCCCGGTGCAGCTCAGGAATGGCATCGGGAAAATCTCGCATCCGACGAGCATCAAGTCGGCGGAGGCACAGGCGTTCTACGAACAGGGCCTCGCGTACCTGCACTCGTACGTCTGGATCGAGGCGGCGCGGTCGTTCAACCAGGCGCTGAGGACGGATCCGGAGCTGGCGCTCGCGTGGGTCGGTCTCAGCCGCGCGTACACCGGCCTCGAGGACATGAAGGCTGCACAGGAGGCGCAGGCGCGCGCGACGGCGCTCGAGGACAAGGTCACCGACCGCGAGCGCCGCTGGATACGCGCCCGGTCGCTGCAGCTCGAAGCCCTCGCCGATCTCGAGAATGCGAAGAAGCGCCTCGCCTATGTCGCCGCGCTCGATGCGGCGCTCGAATACGACGCCGCGGATGCGGAGCTCTGGGCGCTGCGCGGCAATGTCGAAGAGGTCAACCTCGGGGCCGCCGGACGCGGGCAGCGCGGCACGTTCTCGTCGATCGTCTTCTACGAGGAGGCGCTCCGCCGGACCCCCGGGCACTTTGCCGCGCATCATTACTTGATCCATTCGTACGAGAACATCGGCAGGTTCGACGATGCGCTGAAACACGGAGAGGTGTACGCGGCGGCCGCATCCGATGTCCCGCATGCGCTGCACATGTACGGGCACGACCTTATGAAGGTCGGTCGCATCGACGAGGCGATCGACATCTTCCTGCGCGCGCGGAAGCTCGAGCATGACTACTACGAGTCGGAGAAGATTCAGCGCGACTACGACTGGCATCACGCGCACAACACGGCGCTCCTCGCGCTCTCGTACCGCCACATGGGGAAGCTCGATGAAACCGAGAAGATGCTGCGCGACGCCGCGAGCGTCCGGCAGTCGTCCCCGGTGCGCGCGGGCTACTACCGCGGCCTTCTTACGAGCCTTCTCATCGCACGCGGCCAGAACGACGCCGCGCTGCGCGAAGCGCTCGACATGACGCGCTCGTCGACGGAAATGGTCGCGACGCTCGGACACGCGCTCGCCGGTCGGGCGTTGATGGCAACGGGACGAACCGAGGAAGCCAAGGTCCACCTGCTGCCGCTCGTCGGCGCCGACGCCGAGGCCTCCGGGTTCATGTATGGCGCTTATGCGGGGCTCGAGGTGGACGTGGCGAAAGGGGAGTGGCTGCTCAGGAACGGCGACCGCGCGAAGGGCGAGGCGCTTCTGCGCGATGCGATGGCGCGCGCGCGACGCCAGCGGACGCCGGACGGATGGATCGAAGGGCTCTTCTTCCTCGAGGCGATCTTCAACGTCGCGCGAAGCGCCGGAGACGACGGCCTCGCGCGCGAGGCGGCAGTGAAGCTTGTCGAGCACGACGCGACCTATCGCGGCACGAAAGCGGCGCTCGCACAGATGGGCTCGGGCACAGGGGAAGAACGCCTGCGCTGATCCCGGGCGCTGCCGCTGTGCTAAAAAATTGACACACCCCCGTTCCCGGAGTACCGTCTCGGAACGAGGTTCGTCATGCGCGCCCTTGCTCACGATTTCAGACATGCGCTGCGGTTGCTCGTTCGTCAGCCCGGCATCACTCTCATCTCCTGCCTGACGCTCGCACTCGGCATCGGCGCCAACGCCGCGATCTTCTCGGCCGTTGACGCGGTGCTGCTCCGCCCGCTGCCGTGGCCCGAGCCGGATCGCCTTGTCATGGTGTGGGAAAAGCGGCCGCGGGAAGGGGTGATGCGAAATTCGGTCTCACCCGCCGACTATCTCGACTGGAGAGCGTCCGCGAAATCGTTCGATGCGGTCTCCGGATACTCGTCGTCCGCGGTGGATCTGACCGGTCGAGGCGAACCCGTGCGTTTGACCGCGGGCTCCGTATCGTCGGCATTTCGTGACGTCCTTCGGATAAGGCTCGTGACCGGGCGCTTCTTCACGAAAGACGAGGAGGCTGTCGGACGTCATCGCGTCGTCGTGCTCGGCCACGACGCGTGGACCCGTCGTTTCGGCGCCAATCCGAACGTCGTCGGCAGTCTCGTCACGTTGAACGGTGTTCCGCATGAAATCGTCGGCATCCTCGAACCGTTCGAGTTTCCGGATCGCGAAGTGGAGATCTGGACGCCGCTTGCGCTCGAGGGCGGACCGCGGCCACCCGCCCGGGCGAGTCACTTTCTTGACGTTTACGCACGGCTGCGGCCCGGCATCAGCGTCGAGCAGGCGCGCGCCGAGATGAACGCGATCGGCGACCGCCTGTCAAAGGAGTATCCGGAGACGAACGAGCTGCACGGCTCGCACGTTGTCTCGCTCCGCGACGAGCTTATCGAGCCCGTGCGCGCGGGACTTCTCCTCCTGCTGGCCGCGGTCGGCTTCGTGCTGCTCATCGCCTGCGTGAACGTCGCAAATCTTCTTCTCGCCCGCGCGATCTCGCGCCGGCGCGAGATCGCCGTGCGTTCGGCGCTCGGCGCAAGCCGCGCCCGGCTTGCGGCGCAGGGACTCATCGAGAGCATCGTGCTCGCGCTTCTGGGCGGAGGCGCCGGCGTGCTCGTCGCGTACTGGGTCGTCGCGGCGCTCCCGTACCTCACGGCCGAAGCCGGCAACGTGGTCGGGCTCGAGCGCGTGGGGATCGACACACGCGTCCTAGCGTTCACGCTCGTGCTGTCGCTCGGCACCGGCGCGCTTTTCGGGACGATGCCAGCCTGGCAGCTCTCGCGGCAGGACGCCAATGAAGCGCTTCGGGACGGCGGACGATCGATCGCGGGAGGGCGCCGCCGGCTCCGCACCGCTCTCGTCGTCGCCGAGGTGGCGCTCGCGTCGCTGCTCCTCGTCGGCGCCGGCCTCGCGCTGCGGAGCTTCCAGGCGATACTCTCCGTAGACCCCGGAATCCGCGCGCGCGGCGTGATGACGGCTTATGTCTCGCTGCCGGACGCGCGATATCCCGAACGCGATCGCCAGGTCGCCGCGTTCACTGCGATCGAAGATCGGCTGCGCGCGATTCCAGGCGTGCTCTCGACCGGGGCGACGAGCATGCTGCCGATGAGCGGCCGGAACGCGCGCAGTGGCATCGTCATCGAGGGGCGCGAAGCCGGCGACGGGCCAACCCGGGCCCATCCTCGCGGCGTGACGCCGGGGTATTTCCAGACCGTCGGCATCTCGCTGCTGAGAGGCCGCGCGTTCACCCGGCAAGACGACGACAGATCGAAGCTCGTCGCCATCGTCAACGAGGAGGCCGTCCGCCGGTACTGGCCGCAGGCATCCCCTATCGGCGCGCGCGTCCGCTTCACCGCCGAAGAAGACTGGCGCGAGATCGTAGGCGTCGTGGGCGACGTGCGTCACTGGGGCCTCACGAACCCGGTCGAGCCTGAGCTGTACCTGCCGCTGTCGCAGAGACAGTACCCATGGAGCGGCATGTCCTTCGTCGTCACCGGGTCGGGTGATCCCGAGTCACTCGTTCCGGATATGCGATCGGCAGTCCGCGCGGCCGATGCGGATCTCGTCGTGGCCGAGGCGATGGCGATGGAAGACGTGATGAGCAGGTCGATCGATCGCCAGCGCGTAACGATGCTGTTGCTCGCCGTGTTCGGGGGCGTCGCGCTGCTGCTGGCCGGCGCGGGAATCTACGGCGTGATGTCGCACGTGGTCAGCCTTCGGACGTCGGAGATCGGCGTCAGGATGACACTCGGCGCGCAGCCGCGCGACGTGCTCCGTCAGATCGTGGGCGAGGCGGTCGGCCAGACCGCCTCGGGTCTCGCGATCGGCCTCGCGGGTGCGTTCTTCCTGGTGCGGGTTTTCCGGACGATGCTGTTCGAGGTCAGCCCCGCCGATCCGCTCACGATGGCCGGCGTGGCGCTGATCCTGCTCGCGAGTGCGCTCGCGGCGTGCTACGTTCCGGCCCGGCGCGCCATGCGGATCGATCCGGTTACGGCATTACGGGCGGAATGATCATGATCCTCCCGTCCGTGTAACGAACGACGGCCCAAGGATTACCGCGTTGAAGAACATCCGCAGCGTCGAGAGCTGCGACGCGCGGAAGTTCGGATCCTCCGCAAAGAAAATGACCTGGCCGCGTCCTGCCGGCTCGACCCACGCGAAGAGGGACTTTGACAGCGCCGTGCGCGCCTCGGGCCACATGAACCCGGCGAGCTCGAGCTGATCCTCGCCAGGAAATGCGGCCACGTGCAGCGCTGTTTTCGACAGTGTGAACGCGTAGTTCGACTGCACCGTTGCCGCGGTGTCGCGGTCGTAACCGAAGCCGAGCCAGTGTTGGGGATCGACCTTGACGCGCAGGATCGCGCCCGGCGTGCGGACGAGATCCATGTCGCGCGTCAGTGGTTTCTCGCTGGCCGTTTTCGGCGCTTCACCTTTCTTCTGTTCCTGTTCTGTGGAGGCCGGCGCGATCTTCTCGCTCTCCTCGAAGAACAACCGTATCGTCGCCTCATGGCGCTTCAGTGTGGAAGCGGTCCACTCGACGCCCTTCCGCGTTCCAAACGCGGCGGCTCCCTTGAGCAGGACGATCGTGCCGCCGTCCTGCGTCCAGCGGCGCAGCTTCGAGATTCCGGGCTCGCCGAGGATGTCCTGGTAGGCGGACGGGGAGCCGTGAGGGAGAACGATGACGTTGTAGCGGCGCAGGTCGGCGTTGCGGATCTGATCCGCCCTGAGCGCAGTGAACGGCAGGCCGAGGCGTTGTTCGAGTGTGAACCACGTCGCTCCGTATGAGCGGTCGTCCGTCGGCTCGTCGCTGACGACGGCGATGCGCGGGTGGTGCAGCTCGACGATCGGGTCTTCGCCGAGATCGCTGCCGCGGTCGACGCGCGCGCTCTCGAGGCGCACGAGCTCGACGCGGGCGTCTTTGGCGAGCTCGTTCAAGCGTGCGTGCAGCGCCTCGGTGTTCCGCTCGGAGCGGGCGATCACCGTGCCGCGCGCGAACTCGGCCGACTTCAACGTGAACGGCTCGGTAGCAACCGCCACGTTGAACCGATCCTTCAGGAGCTGCGACGTCAGCCGCATGGCCCCGAACGTGTCGCCTCTGAACGCATAGCCGTAGCGGGGCGGGCCGGACGCCTCCTGGCTCGATCCGGTGCCGCCGCCGCACCCGGTGTGCAGAATCTCCTCCGGCACCGCATCTTCACTCCAGACAGCGTCGACGCCGAAGAGCAAGGGCAGCGACCACGCCGTCGTATCGTAGAAGCCGTCGCGCGGCCGCTGCCCCACGAGCTCGGCGCGGCGCTTCTTCCGCTCTTCTTCCTTCAGGAACTCGTCCTTGAAGCCAGGCTCGATCTCGAGCAGGGCCTTCGCGAGACGCTTCTGCGGCTGCGCCATCGAGATCACGTAGGCGCCGACGGGAACGTCGCGCGTGGCAGCCGGCTCGCCGAAGTAGCCGCGCGCCTTTGCGACGCGGTACGGCTTGCAGACCTGCCTCACTTCGACGCGCTGCATCCGAAGTGTCGATACGAGCAGTGCCGCCCGCGCGTCGTCTCTGCCTGGCAGGAGAACGACCTGCTTCATCGCATCCGTTCGGCCTTCGTCAATCGCCGTCTTCTTGAACTGGTAGAAATCGCGCAGCCGCTGGTCCTTGTTCTCCGCCGTCAGCCGCAGCGACGCCATCGTCCCCGTGTGATGATGGACGACGCCGTCGCGCAGCGTGAGGATGGTGCCGTCCTCGCGCTCCCATGCGAGACCCTTCGAGCCGCCGCCGTCGGTCTCGAACGTCAGGCCGACGGATCCGTTGAGCGTCGGCCACGAATCCCAGAAACCGGCGAAGAACAGGTCGAACCGTCCGCGGCGGTAGTAGCTCCATCCCTGACGATCGAAAGCGTCGCCGATGGCATTGCCGTAGCGCTCCATCCAGTCCGACTGGTTCTTCGTGACGTTGAGGTTCACCGCCTCGGCCGGCGGCGGAAAGAACATGTTCTTCGTCTGGCCGTGGTGATCGATGAACAGCACCGGGTTCCACTCGCCGAACGCCTTGACGAGCGCAGCGGTCTCCTGCTGCGACACGAAGAACGCGTCCCGGTTCAGATCGATCTGGTAGTGGTTGTTGTTCGTGCTCATGCCCCACGGCGCGTGGTGCTCGGCCGCCTGCGGGTCGGCGGTTCCATCGCGGCCGACCTGCGCGGCGTTGTACCAGGCGACGAACCGCTCGTGGCTCTCCGGATTGTGCGCAGGGTTGACGATGGTCACGAGGCGGTCGAGCACGAGCCGCGTGGTCTCGTCGGTGCCTGCAGCGAGCTGATAGCTTGTCTGGATCGCCGACTCGAACGCGGCCGACTCGTTGCCGTCGTTCGCGTGGTTCATCCAGGCGACGGCCGGCATGGTTGTCGCGAAAGTCTCCGCTTCTGCATCGGAGGACGTGCGTGGATCGGCCAGCTTCGCCATCGCCGCCCGAACCGCGTCGAGGCGCGCGATGTTCGCCGGCGACGAAATGATGATGAGATACAGCGGCCGCTTCTCGACCGATTCGCCGTACCGGACGATTCGCACGCGGTCGCTGCCTCGAATGGCGTCCAGCCAGCGTTCGAGTCCGGCGTACGACGTGTGATACGAACCTATCGGATATCCGAGTACCGCCTCGGGCGCGGGTACTTTCGAATCGTAGGTTCCGCCGGGAAAGAACTCGAAGCGCTGCGCCGCCGCCATGGTTCCCGCAAGCGCCACTGCACACACGATCGCCAACGATCTCATCGGGATGCTCCAAACGTTCTCGAACCCGTTCGAACCTGTTTATTCGCCTATGAGTTCCGCGACCGGCTTGAGGTCCTCGACACGATCGCACACGGCCTTGAGGATCATCATCATGGGTACGGCCAGGATGACGCCCCACGCCTCCCAGACCCAGCTCCAGAACAGCAGGCCGACGAAAACGGCGCCGGGATTCATCCGCGCGGCGCGTCCCATCAGCACCGGCGACAGGAGCCAGCCCTCGAGCGACGTGATGATCGCGGCGGCGCCTGCTACATAAAACGAAGGGATGAATGCACCGAACTGGAGGTACCCAACGACGAACAGAGCGCCGCTGACGATGACGGGCCCGAAGTACGGGATCGTGTTCAGCACGCCTGACACGATGCCCCAGAAGAGCCATTCGCGGAGCCCGAGCCACCAGAGCGCGGCTGCCGTCAGCGCCGCGACGAGCGCGCTCGTCGCAAACAGCGTGATCAGGAAGTTTTCGATCTGCCGGTTGATCTCGTCGAGGATCTGGACGGTGATCTTCTTGCGGCTGAGCGTGTCTCCAGCGATCTTCACCAGCTTCCGTTTGTAGAGGTCGCCAGAGGCCGTCAGGAAGTACGCGAGAAACAGAATCATCGTCGCTTCGCCGGCGAAGCCGATGATCCCCATCGATCCCCACCAGAGATAGTCGGCCGCGCGGAATGTCGGCTGAACCACCTGGACACGCTGGATGTCGGACGCCGGACGCGCCGTGGGGGTCGCTTCCGCGGCGGTCTTCTCGATCTCGGTCGCGGCCTCCTCGACCTTCTGCAGCGCGCTGTCGTCGGAGCCGAGCCGCTGCTGACGAATCGAGTCGCGCACCTGCCGCGCCGCGCGCGGCATATCCTCTACCAGCCGGATCGCGTCGTCGGTCACGGACCATACGGCTACTCCGAGGCCTGTGACGAACAGCACGACCGCCAGGAGAGCACCGATGACGCGCGGGATGTAGAGGCGCGTCAGGAACGTTACGATCGGCGCCAGCATGTAGCTGATGAGCACGGCCAGGACGATCGGAATCAGGACCTGCTGGGCGAACTGAAGGATGATGATGACCGCGAGCACGAGGATGACGGTGAGCGCCGCGCTCCGGATGTTCACCGGACTCCGGATTTCGATCGGCTCCGGCTCGGACGATTCGGCGTTAGTCTTGGGCTCTGATTCCGCCATGTCGAAGGGCGTGATTGTACTTCACGGTTTGTTGCGCGCCGCGTCTCCCGCGCCTTCGGAATGAGAGTTTCCGAGTTCGACTTCGGCCTGCCGCCCGAGCGCATTGCGCAGGAGGCGGCGCCGCGCGGCACGTCGCGCCTGATGGTTCTCAGTCGAACGGGCGGCACGCGGACGGACGCGTCGATTGCCGACCTTCCCTCGTTCCTGAGCGCCGGCGACGTGATGGTCGTGAACGACACGAAGGTCTTTCCGGCGCGGCTTCTCGGCCGCCGCCTGCCGGGCGGGGGCGCCGTGGAGTGCATGCTCATCGGCCGCCTCGACCCGGCCGATGATGCCGTCTGGGACGCGCTCGTGCACCCGGGACAGAAGCTGCGCGAAGGCTCGCGAATGATTTTTGGAACGCCGCCGCACGAGCTCCATGCCGAAGTGCTCGCGCGGCGCTTCCACGGCCGCCGTACGATCCGGTTGTGGTCGGAGGGAGATCTGACCGTCGACGATCTCGTCGACGAGCTCGGACACGTGCCGCTGCCGCCGTACATCAAGCGGCCGGACCGGCCCGACGACCGGGCGCGCTACCAGACCGTCTTCGCACGCGAACGTGGATCGGTCGCAGCGCCGACAGCCGGCCTGCACTTCACGGCGCCGCTGCTCGACGAGCTGACTGCACGCGGCGTCGAGCGCGTCGAGATCACCCTGCATGTCGGCTACGGCACATTCAAGCCCGTGCGCGTGGACGACGTCGAGGCGCACGAGGTCGATCCCGAGGCGTACGAGATTTCACCCGACGCTGCGGCCGCATTGAACCGAGCGCTCGCCGATCGCCGCCGCATTGTGTCCGTCGGCACGACGACGACGAGGGCGCTGGAGTCGTCAATCGAACCTGGCCGCCGCACGACCGACTTGTTCATCCATCCGGGCCACGAGTTCAGAGTCGTCGGCGCTCTGCTGACGAACTTTCACCTGCCTCGATCGTCGCTCCTGATGCTCGTAGCGGCTTTTGCGGGAAAGGACTTCGTTCTCGACGCGTACCGCCACGCGATTGCGGAGCGGTATCGCTTCTATAGTTACGGCGATGCGATGCTGATTCTGTAGAAGAATTCAGAATTCAGAATTCAGAATACAGAATACCCGAGCACGACCAACCGAATCGACGGCCTTGGTGTCCAATTGACATGTCCCCATCGAGCTGGTCCTTTCGAGCCGTCGGCTGTGCAGTCGCAGCAAGCTTGATCGGCCTCGCCTCCGCTGGCGTTCGCGCCGACTGGCCGAACAGACAATCGGACACGGTTGAGAAGCTTATTACAGAGCCTGACGACCGAGCTGCTGCATGGGCTGCGACCGCGCGGCTGCAAGAGCATCCCGAAGCCGCCCTGACGTTGCTCTTGCGACCTGGATTCGTCACGACCGGCCCGCACGGCGACTGGAGTCCTCGGATGCTTGCCCTTGCGGAGCTGGGCGCGGGCGCCATCCCCAGCATCGTGTCGAGGATTAGGGCTATCGGTACCGCGCACGCTGCCGGCACCGACGCATCAGAACTGCGTGCTCTAGTAATGATCCTCGTCTCTTTCGGGCCGCCAGCGGTTCCGGCGCTGCTGGAAATCGCGGCTTTGGGCGAATCGCGCTGGAGCATTCCTTGCTCTTCAGGCGATCGTCGAGCTCGAACCGCGGTCGAGTATCTATGTTCAGGAAGTCGGGCCATGGGCGTTCTGGAGGCCGGCCGATAACCGTGTGGAGGAACTCGAGGAGGCGTTGGGGCCTCGACTACCGCTCATAGAACAAGTCGTCGAGCGTGCGATCGCTGAATCGCCGGCGTACTCGTCCGAGCCGCCGCAACGCCCGGGAGCATACCTGCTTGCCCGCTGGGGGACCGGTCATTACAGGGAGCGCGGCATCGAAGTGCTGAACAATCTGGCTGCGACAGACGGACCGTTCTACCAGGCTCTCGATGCCATCAGGTTTCTGCATAGTTGAGAGCGCCGACAACCGCCGACTTCATCCGGCGTACCGCCGTTCGAGTGCCTGAGAGTGATCTCAAAGCATCGTACCTCCTGCACATGGCCATCGCGCTTTACCAGCTTAGAGACAGGAACTACGAGTCACTGCTCCAATGGCCACTTCAGAACGGACCGGTACACGTTCGCCGCGAAGCGCAGGAGTTCATCGCAGCGGCGAAAGGCGTCGCAGAAATGCCTGACAATGTGCGGCAGTGCGATGGTTCCGACGGCCGTCGCGGTCCTGGCGGGGCAGATCCCGTTGGACGGCAGGGGCCACGCGTCGTCACACTCTTGCTTGACCTAACACAAAGAGGCATTGTCGGCGCCAGGGAGGCCTTGTCTACCTGTCTTCAGTCCGCCGATCCGGACGTTCGGATGTTCGGAGCGCTCGCGCTGTCAGCCTACGACCGAGAAGCCGCCGTGGAACATCTCGCTGGCGAGCTGCGCAACCCGCCGCTGTGGCTTCGCGGCCGCGCCTCTCAGTTCCTGCTTCAGCTCGGTGATGCTCGCAGCATCCCTGGCGGCATCGATCAACTCGAAAGCAGCGAGGATGCGATACGCAAGTTCGCGTGTCGAGATTTGCGCTGGTATACGCAGCAGCCGCTGCCGTGTGACGGAGCCGGCAGGTCCGTTCCTCGCTCTCGCGTCACCGTCTGGCGGGAGTGGTGGCGCGACAACGCCGCCTCGTTTCGAGTACGAACCAGAGAAGCCGAACTCGATCGACAAGCGTTTCCCGCGATAACGGCGGTCGGTTTCGGCATCCCGCCCGTTCGCTGAGCGATCGGCATTCTGTATTCTGAATTCTGAATTCTGTATTCTCCCCCTCATGCCATTCACCTACGAAGAATTCGATCTCTCCGGAATCGCGACCTATCCGCTGGCGTCGCGCAACAGCAAGGCGCGCGTGGAGCACTTCGCGAAGCCGTACGAGGCGGGATCGGGTCTGCGCTCGTGGCTGTCGTCATTGCCGGAGATCCTCGCCGCGTCGGACTTCCGCGCCGTCGTCGATGCGATCGCCCGGGCGAAGCAGGGCGGCGATGGCATCGTCTGGGGGCTTGGCGCGCACGTCATCAAGACCGGGCTCGCGCCGGTCGTCATCGATCTGATGGAGCGCGGGTTCGTGTCGGCAATCGCGCTGAACGGCGCCGGCGTCATCCACGATTTCGAGGTCGCGTTGTCGGGCGCGACGTCGGAGGACGTCGACGAGACGCTCGGCCCAGGGCGCTTTGGGATGGCGGAGGAGACCGGACGCGGCCTGAACGACGTGATCACCGCGGGTGTCAAGGCGGGGCGCGGCATCGGCGAAGCGGTGGCCACGCACCTGGCCGAGACGCGTCCGCGGTTCGCCGACAAGAGCGTCCTCGCGTCGGCGGGACGGCTCGGTGTGCCGGTGAGCGTTCACGTGGCCATCGGCACAGACATCGTCCACATGCACCCGGCCGCGTCCGGCGCGGCGATCGGGGAGGGCAGCCTGCGCGACTTCCGGTATCTGGTCGCGAGCGTCGCGCGGCTCGAGCGCGGCGTGTATCTCAACTGCGGTTCGGCTGTCGTGCTGCCTGAAGTGTTTTTGAAGGCGGTGGCGCTCGCGCGGAACCGCGGCATCCCGCTCGCGGGGTTGACCACGGTCAATCTCGATTTCATCCGGAGCTACCGGCCGCTGACCAACGTCGTGACACGACCAGTGGCCGGATCGGGGCGAGGCTACTCGCTCATCGGCCACCACGAGATCATGGTGCCGCTCCTCGCGGCGGCGCTCGTCGAGAGCTAGCGCCGCTACCCGCGTCCCGTACGAGCGCCGCGGTCAGGAATAAAATCCCGTCCGCGCACGAGTTCGGCCGTGTTCTTCAGCGCTCCCACGAACGGCATCGCGTTGAGCGCTGTGTCGGCGGCCGCACCCAGCCATCCCTTGCGGCGGGCGACCGCGCCCAAGGTCAGCAGCGCTATACCGGCGCCTACGATCGGCATCGATCGCGAGAGCCGCCGCGCGAGCCGCGCACCACCCCACCTCGTCATCTGTTCGACGATTGCCATGGCTCGCGCCAGTGCAAGCGACGCGCCATGTCAGCTATAATTAAAGGTTCCTGCCGGTGTAGCTCAGTTGGTTAGAGCATGCGGCTCATATCCGCAGTGTCCGGGGTTCAAGTCCCTGCACCGGCACCAAATTTATCTTCGATGGCTGATCGGGCCATCGGGTCATCGGTTAGAACAATCGGTCGAGAGGACTATCGGGTCAGCAGGTGACGTGTGCTTACCGACCGCGTCCTGCGGACGCTGCGGCGGCATGATCTGATCCCCGCGGGCACCCGCGTTGTTGCCGCCGTGTCAGGCGGACCCGACTCGATGGCGCTCGTGCACGTCCTTGCCGAACTGCAGCGTGCCGGCGCGTTCACGCTTGCCGGCCTCGCTCACCTCAACCACCGGCTCCGTGGAGAAGCGGCGAACGCCGACGAAGCGTTCTGCCGCGCCGCCGCCGCCGCGCTCGGCCTGCCGATCGACGTCGAATCGGCTGACGTCGCGGTGCGTGCGCGTGACGAGGGATCGTCGATCGAGGCGGCGGCGCGTGCCGCGCGCTACGAGTTTCTCGAGCGAGCCGCGGCGCGTCTCGAGGCGGATCGCATCGCCGTCGGCCACACGCGGGACGATCAGGCGGAGACGTACCTCCTTCGGCTGCTTCGCGGCGCCGGCCCGCGCGGGCTCGGGGGCATCCGGCCGCGGGTCGGGAACATCGTCCGTCCGCTGATCGACGCGACGCGCGCCGACGTGCTCGAGTACCTGCGCGCCCACGACATTGCGTGGCGCGAAGACGAGTCGAACGCGGACGTCGGCATCCCGCGCAATCGCGTGCGGCACGAGCTCATCCCTTTTCTCGCCGAGCGCTTTAGCCCGGGAATCGTGGGCGTTCTGGCGCGCGAAGCGGCGATCGCGCAGGAAGATGCGGAATGGCTCGACGGGGCTGCAATCGAAATCGCCCCGACTATCGTCTTAGTTAATAGTCCCCAGCACGGCGGAGTCAGGCTCGACTGGCGGGCGCTCGAGGCGGCGCCCCCAGCGCTCGCGCGCCGGGTCGTGCGTGATGCGCTCGGCGCGGCCTGCGGGCGAGCCAAGGCTCACGGGTTCGAGCACGTCGACGCGGTCATGGGCCTCGGCCCGGACCAGTCGGTGGACCTGCCCGGCGTGCACGCCGAGCGCCGGGGCGCGGAAATTCACCTTCGCGCCGGCAACATCGAGGCGACGAACCCTTTCCAGTATTCGCTGTCTATTCCTGGAGAGGTGGAAGTCGTCGAGGCGGGCCTGGTCATCTCGGCGGACCTCCGCGGGACAGGGGACCCCGGATCGACTTCGCAGACGGCGGTTGCCGTCAGCGCCGCCGGGCTGGCCGGGGAATTGAAGGTCAGGAGCCGGCGGCCGGGCGATGCGCTGCGGCCCATCGGCCTCGGAGGCCGGAAGAAGCTCCAGGACCTGCTGGTGGACCGAAAAGTGGCGCGCGAGGAACGGGATCGGGTGCCGATTGTCGTCGATCGCAGTGACAGAATCGTATGGGTCGTGGGCCATGCCGTGGCAGAGGATTTTCGGGTCACTGAGCCCGCGGCAGGCGTGATACTCTTGAAAGCAAGGCGGTTAGGAGGCGGGGGTTGAACTCGACGCTCAAAAGTCTGCTGTTCTGGATGGTCCTCGTCGTGGTGGGCGTGCTGATCTGGAATTTTTCGACCGGTTTCCAGGGCGCTGACCAGGAGATGAGCTTCAGCGACTTCCTCGTCAAGGTGCAGAACGGCGAGGTCGAGGCCGTCACGATCACCGGCAACGAGATCAGCGGCACGCTGAAGGTCGGAGTCGACGCCAAGTTCCGCACTTACGCTCCGGCGCAGTTCGAGGGGCTCGGCAATCTGCTCTGGGAGAAGAACGTCAGCATCAAGAGCAAGCCGGCCACCACGAGTCCGTGGGCCACGCTCCTTTATTCCTGGGCGCCAATCCTCCTCATGATCGGGTTCTGGATTTTCATCATGAGGCAGATGCAGAGCGGGGGGAACAAGGCTCTCTCGTTCGGCAAGAGCCGCGCGAAGTTGTCGTCGAGCTCGCAGAAGAAGGTCACGTTCAAGGACGTGGCGGGCGTTGACGAGGCGAAAGAAGAGCTCCAGGAAATCATCGAGTTCCTCAAAGAGCCGCAGAAGTTCCAGAAGCTGGGCGGCCGCATCCCGAAGGGCGTGCTCCTGATGGGGCCCCCGGGAACCGGCAAGACGCTCCTGGCGCGCGCCGTCGCGGGCGAAGCGAACGTCCCGTTCTTCTCGATAAGCGGTTCGGACTTTGTCGAGATGTTCGTCGGCGTCGGCGCCTCGCGCGTGCGCGACCTCTTCGAGCAGGGCAAGAAGAACGCGCCGTGCATCGTCTTCATCGACGAGATTGACGCGGTCGGCCGTCACCGCGGCGCGGGCCTCGGCGGCGGGCACGACGAACGCGAGCAGACGCTCAACCAGCTGCTCGTCGAGATGGACGGGTTCGAGTCGAACGAAGGCGTCATCCTCGTCGCCGCCACGAACCGCCCCGACGTCCTCGATCCCGCGCTGCTGCGGCCGGGCCGCTTCGACCGTCGCATCGTCGTCAACCGGCCCGACGTAAAGGGACGCGAGGGGATCCTCGCTGTCCATACGAAGAAGATCCCGCTCTCCGACGACGTGGACATCCACGTGCTGGCGCGCGGAACGTCCGGCTTCTCGGGCGCGGATCTGGCAAACCTGGTCAACGAGGCGGCACTGAACGCGGCGCGCTACAACCAGCGCACCGTGCGCATGCTGGACTTCGAATTCGCGAAGGACAAGGTGCTCATGGGCGCCGAGCGGCGCTCGATGATCATCAGCGAGGCGGAGAAGAAGGTCACCGCCGTGCACGAGGCCGGACACGCGCTGCTGGCCGTCCTGCTGCCGCACGCCGATCCGATCCACAAGGTCACGATCATCCCGCGCGGGATGGCACTCGGCGTCACGATGCAGCTGCCCGAGGACGACAAGCACAATTACTCGAGCGAGTACCTGCACGACATGATCGCGATTCTGCTCGGCGGCCGAATCGCCGAGGAGCTCACGATCGGCGGCGTCACGACCGGCGCCGGCAACGATCTCGAACGCTCGACCGAGCTGGCGCGCAAGATGGTCTGCGAGTGGGGCATGAGCGACCAGATGGGGCCGCTTACGTTCGGCAAGAAGGAAGAGCAGATCTTCCTCGGCCGCGAGATCGCCCAGCACCAGGACTACAGCGAGGACACGGCCGTCCGCATCGATCACGAGGTCAAGCGGATCGTGACCGAGAACTTCGCGCGTGCGCGCAACGTGCTCCAGGAGCACCGCGAAAAACTCGACCGCGTCGCCGAGGAGCTCCTGCTCCGCGAGGTCCTCGACGCCGATCAGGTCCGGCGGATTGTGAACGGTGAATCGCTGGACGAGTTGAAGTCGCGCACCGTGCCGGCGGCGCCCGCCGCGCCCGCCTCTGACGACTCCCGGCGCCCGCAGCGCGAGCGGCCGGCGATCGTTCCCACGATCACGAAGCCGGTTACGCAAGAATAGCTTCGCGGTACGGTTCGAGGGCACCTTGAACTTAGAACGTTGAAACCGTAGGTTCTAAGGTTCATGATTGCGGAATGCTGACCGAGATTCGCCACGCGGTTCGCACCCTCGCAAAAACTCCAACCTTTTCGGCCATCGCGATCCTGACGATCGCGATCGGCATCGCCGCGAACACGGCGATCTTCAGCGTGGTCAACGGCGTGCTCCTCCGGCCGCTGCCGTTCCATGACGCCGGGCGTATCGTCCAGGTCTGGACGGCGACGAACGACGAAAGCCGCAGCGGACATTCGGCGGGCGACTTCCTCGACCTTCAACGCGAGAACCGCTCGTTTACCGCGATGGCGGGGTATCGCAACGCCATCTTCGCCGTGATGGTCGGCGATCGGGATCCGCAACAGTTCGAAGGGAACTGGGTCACCGTCGACTTCTTCGACATCCTCGGCGTCCGTCCGGCCGCCGGCCGCGTGTTCTCGAGAGCGCAGGACGCGACGCCTGCCGAGCCGATGGTCGTTATCAGCGATGCCGTCTGGCAGCGGGCGTTCAACGGCTCGCAGGATGCGGTCGGAACTCGCGTCCGGCTCAACGGCGAGCCGCACACCGTCGTCGGGGTCATGCCGCCGCGGGCCGAATGGCCCGAAGTGTCCAAGCTCTGGATCCTCTCGGGCAAGCCCGTCCCGCCCTCGCCCGTCGACGTCCAGGGATCGAACGTCGATCGCGACGTCCGGTATTTCGAGGCGATCGCGCGCCTGAAGCCGGGCGTCTCCCTGGAACAGGCAGCGGACGACATGGGGCGCGTGGGCGCCGATATCCAGAAGCGTCATCCCGCGACGGCCGCCGGACGCCGGACGCATATCGGTCCGATACGCGAGCAGATCGTCGGCGACGTGCGCGCCGCGCTGCTCGTCCTTCAGGGGGCCGTCGGCCTCGTGCTGCTGGTCGCCTGCGCGAACGTTTCGGGCCTGCTCGTCGCGCGCGCCACAGGACGCCGGCGTGAGCTGGCGATCCGCGCCGCGCTCGGCGCCTCGCCGCGCCGGCTCGTGCGGCAGCTCCTCACGGAGAGTCTCGCGCTCGGGATCGCGGGCGGCGCGCTCGGGCTCCTCCTCGCGTCCTGGCTCGTCCGCCTGCTCCTCGCGATTCTCCCGAGAGGTGTCCCGAGAGTCGGGGAGATCACCCTCGATCCGTTCGTCGCCGGTGTCACGCTGTTGACGTCGCTCGCGACGGCGATCCTGTTCGGAGTGCTTCCCGCCATTCAGGGCTCGCGAGCCGATGCGGGCGCAGCGCTGAGGCAGGACAGCGGCCGGACGACGTCGGCACGCGCGCAGGGTCGCGCCGTGCTCGTCGTGGCGGAAGTCGCGCTCACGCTCGTCCTCCTCGTCGGTGCGGGGCTCCTGATCAACAGTTTCCTCCGCCTCCAGCGTGTCGAGTCCGGGATGAGGCCGGAACGCGTCAGCGTCATGGGCCTGATGCTGCCGCAGTCGCGCTATCCGAAGGCGGCGGCGCAGACCGGGTTTTACCGCCGCGTGATCGAAGGGCTCAAGGAGCGCCCCGAAGTTCAGGCGGTCGGAGTCGGGTTCCCCGGACCGTTGCGCGGCTCGAACGCGAGCGGCCACTTTTTCATCGAAGGCCATCGTACGACGTCGCGTGCGGATCAGCCGTTTGCGAACCTAGCCACGGTTTCGGGCGGCTATTTCGCGGCTGCAGGGATCCCGCTCATCTCGGGCAGGACCTTTACAGATGCCGACCGCGAGGATGCCGCATCCGTGGGGATCGTCAGCGCCGCGCTCGCACGCAGATACTGGCCCGGCGAGAATCCGGTCGGCAAGCGATTCCGGTTCGATGAGAAAGATGAGTGGGGAACCGTCGTCGGCATCGTCGGCGACGTGCGGCAGCTCGGGCTGCACCTGCCTCCGCCGCCGATCCTTTACATGCCCTACGAGCAGTTCCCCCTGCCGTTCACGAACATCATGGTCCGCGGCTCGGCGCCCGAGACGGTGGTCTGGCCGCTCGTGCGTGCGCAGATCACGAGCATCGATCCGCAGCTGCCACCGGGCGACCTGTCGTCGATGCAGAACGTCATCAACCGGTCGGTCGCCGAGCCGCGCTTCCGGTCGCTGATGCTCGGAGCGTTCGCCTTGATGGCGCTGATCCTGGCTGCGGTCGGCCTTTACGGTCTGATCAGCTATTCCGTCACGCAGCGCACGCGGGAGATTGGCATTCGAGTCGCGCTCGGCGCCGAGCCGCGTGAAGTGCTGACACTGATGCTCCGCGAAGGGCTCGTGCTCTCGCTCGTCGGCATCGCCGCCGGGCTGGTCGGCGCCTTGATTGCCGCCAGAGCGCTGTCGCGCTTCCTCTTTGGCGTCGGCGCCGGAGATCCGATGACGTTTGCGCTGGTCTCGATCACGCTGCTGCTGGTCGCGACGATTGCGAGTTACCTTCCCGCGCGGCGCGCGCTCGCCGTGAATCCCGTCACGGCGCTTCGCGCCGAGTAGACGCGTCGAGGATCCTGTCGGCCGTCCGGACGACGTCGACCATCTCGGGCACATCGTGTACGCGGACGATGTGTGCGCCGTTGAGGACGGCGGCCGTCACGGCAGCCGCTGAAGCCCACAGGCGCCCGGCGGCAGGCTTGTCCCCGACCGCCTCGCGCAGGAAGGACTTGCGCGACGCGCCGACCAGGATCGGGCGATCGAGGGCGGCCAGCCGTGTCAGGCCTGCGAGCGCTGCGTAAGTGTGCTCCGGGCGCTTCGCGAAGCCGAGACCCGGATCGATGATGATCCGCTCGCGCGCCACCCCCGCTGTCATCGCCGCCTCGATCCGAGCGGTCAACTCGCTCGAGACCTCCCTGATCACGTCGCCGTAGTCGGCTTCGCGGTACATGTTCGAGGAGCGGCCGCGGTGGTGCATGAGCACGAGCGCCGCGCCGCGCCGCGCGGCGACGCCGCCGACCGCGGGATCGTACAGGAGCCCGCTGATGTCGTTGACGATCGACGCACCGCGATCGATCGCCGCCTCCGCCACCTGCGCCTTGTATGTGTCGATGGAGATCGGTACGCCGATCCGGCCGGCGAGCGCGTCCAGAACCGGCAGCACGCGGCGGAGTTCTTCGTCGGCCGGCAACGGCTCCGCACCGGGCCGCGTCGATTCGCCGCCGATGTCGAGGATGTCGGCCCCTTCCTCGACCATCCGCAGCGCCGCATCGGCCGCCCTCGCGGGATCGAGCCTGATCCCTCCGTCGGCAAAGGAGTCCGGCGTCACGTTGATGATGGCCATTACCAGCGTACGGGCGCCGAGCTCGAGCCGCCTGCCATCGGGCAGCGCCAGATCGTAGCGTTTCCTCACCATGCGCTCTCGGTAGAGTAAGCTAACAGTCCGTGGCGAAACGGCAACAACAGGAAAAAGGGGACAGTCCCCTTTTTCTGTCAGACAGAACTGCAGAGAAAAAGGGGACTGTCCCCTTTTTCCTTCCATGGCGCCACGGACTGCCACAGCCCGTCGCGACCCTCACCACGGGCTGATAACGGCGTGTTGGAGTGGCTGACGACCGCCGTGCGCCGCCCGCCGCTCACCTGGTGGGATCTCCTCGACATCGCGATCGTCGCGGTCATCATCTACGAGTTCCTCAAACTGATCCGGGGCACCCGCGCGGTGCAGATGGCCGCCGGGTCGCTGCTGATCCTGCTGACGTTCTACATCTCGCAGCTCGCGCCGCTGCAGACCGTCAACTGGCTGATCCGCAATCTTCTCGTCTATGTCGGCTTTGCCGCGATCGTGATCTTTCAATCTGACCTGCGGCGCGCGCTCGCGCACCTGGGCCGGGCGCCCTTCTTCCGCTGGTTTACCCAGTCCGAGACTGGGGCCGAGGCGATTGAGGAGATCGTGACGGCGACGACGATGCTGGCAGCGCACCGGACGGGCGCGATCATCGCCGTCGAGCGGGAAATCGGTCTGCTGCACTACATCGAGAGCGGCATCCCGATCGACGGCGAGCTGACCTACGACCTGCTCGTGACGATCTTCCAGTCCGGTTCGCCGCTGCACGATGGCGCGGTGATCATCCAGGAAGGCCGGGTCGCGGCCGCCGCGTGCTTCCTGCCGCTGACCGTGAATCCACGCCTCGGCCGGGATCTCGGTACACGGCACCGCGCGGCGATCGGCCTGACCGAAGAGAGCGACGCGGTTGCCGTGGTGGTTTCCGAAGAGTCCGGGAAGATCTCGATTTCGCTCGACGGCCAGCTCGAGCGGGACCTCACGCCCGACCAGCTCCGCGCGCGCCTCCAGGCGCTCGTCGTGCAGCGTCGGAGCCCGGCGCGCATCTCGAGCGCCGCGTATGAGATCTGATGGCTTACAACCCGTTCCGCAATCTCTGGCTCAAGTTCCTGGCCATCGCGCTGGCGTCGCTCCTCTGGCTGACCGTCGCAGGCGAGCACATCGTCGAACGAAGCCTGCGCGTCCCGCTCGAGTTCCGCAACATCCCTGACGGTGTCGAGGCCGTTGGCGATCCGCCCGCCGCCGTGGACGTCCGCGTGCGCGGCTCGTCCGGAATTCTCAGCCGCCTCGTGCCGGGCGAGGTCGTCGTGATCCTCGATCTGCGGTCGGCGCGCCCCGGCTCACGCCTGTTTCACCTCCGCGCCGACGAAGTCCAGACCCCGTACGGCGTCCAGGTGACACAGGTTGCGCCGCCGACGCTTTCACTGGAGCTCGAGCGGACGCTGCAGCGCACCGTTCCGATTGTGCCCGCGCTCGAAGGCGATCCCGCTCCCGGATTCGTCGTCGGGCGCGTCGTTGCGGAGCCGTCGACCGTTGCGGTCGTCGGGCCCGAGGGCCGACTGAAGGAGGTTGGCGAGGCCACGACCGAGCCGTTGAGCGTGGACGGCGCGAACGCGCCGGTGACCGATACCGTGACGGTCGGCGTGTCTGATCCGGCCGTTCGCCTGCGCGAACCCGAAAGCGCGAAGGTGACCGTCGAGATCGTGTCGGCGCCGATCGAGCGCATCGTCTCTGGCGTGCCCGTGCGCCTGCGGAACGTGACCGACGGTCTGCGCGCATCGGTGACGCCGAACACCGTCCGCGTCACGGTGCGAGGCGGACGGGAGGTACTCGACAGCCTCGGGAGCGACGGGATCAACGCGTTCGTCGATCTTGCCGGCCTCGGTCCCGGCCGGTACAATCTTCGGGTGCGCGCGGACCCCGCATCCACGTTCGGCGTCGTCCGGATCGACCCTCCCGCCGCAGACGTTCGCGTGAGATGAGCCGTCTTTTCGGAACCGACGGCATCCGCGGTACCGCCGGCACGTATCCGCTCGACGCGGAGACTGTCGCGCGTGTAGGCGCGGCGCTCGTGCGCGCCCTGCCGCGCCCGGCGTCCGGCCAGCCTCCACGTCTCGTAGTTGGGCGCGACACGCGCGAGTCGGGCGAATGGCTCGAGCGCGCGCTCGCGCGCGGCGTGCGCTCCCAGGGTGCGGCGCTCGTATCGGCCGGTGTTCTGCCGACGCCGGCGATCGCCTACGTCACGCGGGCGCACTTCGATGCGGGGCTCGTCATTTCCGCCTCGCACAATCCGTATCAGGACAACGGCATTAAAGTGTTCTCGGGCGCCGGCGAGAAGTTCGGCGAGGCTCTCGAGGCCCAAATCGAGGGGATCGTTGCCGACGCGGCGTGGTCCGTCGCCACCGGACACGATGCCACGCTGGAGCGCGGCGATTTCGTCGGCGAGTACATCGCTCACGCTCGCGAAGCGCTGGCGGATCCTGGAGCCCTCGGGCGGATGCGGCTCGTTCTCGATCTCGCCAACGGCGCGACGACGTCCGTGGCGCCGAGGCTGTTCCGGAACCTCGGCTTCGACGTAACCCTCGTTGGAGACGAACCCGACGGGCGGAACATCAATCGCGAGTGCGGCTCGACTCATCCCGAACGGTTGTCTGCGGTCGTGCGCGAGGGGGGCTACAGGCTCGGCATCGCGTTCGACGGCGACGGCGATCGCGCGATTTTCGCTTCGGCCGACGGACGGATCGTCGACGGCGACGCCGTCCTCCTGATGTGCGGGAAGCAGATGAAACGGGCCGGAACGCTCGCCGGGAACGCCGTCGTCGCGACCGTGATGAGCAACATCGGCCTCGAGCTGGCGTTCCGCGAGGAAGGGATCGAGCTCGTCAGGTGCGCGGTTGGCGACAAGTACGTGATGGAAGAAATGATCCGGCGGGGCCTGCGCCTGGGCGGCGAGCAGTCGGGCCACGTGATCTTTTCCGAGCACCTGTTTACGGGCGACGGTATCGTCACCTCGCTGCGCGTCCTCCGCGTGATGGCTGAAACGGGCCGTGAGCTGGGCGATCTGGCGGCCGAGCTCCGGACCTATCCGCAGGTCCTGGTCAACGTTCGCGTACGCGAGAAGCGCGAGCTCGGCGGCGTGCCCGCGATCGCCGACGCCATGCGCAGGCTCGAGGGCCGTCTCGCCGGCCGGGGCCGGCTGCTGGTGCGCTACTCGGGCACCGAGCCGCTGCTCAGGATCATGATCGAAGGGCGCGACCAGGACGAGATTCAGTCGTGGGCGTCCGAGCTCGCGGGCACGGTGAAGGAGCATCTCGGCTGATTCGCCTCAGCGTCAACGTCAACAAGGTAGCCACGATCCGCAACTCGCGCGGGGGCAGCTATCCCGATCCGCTCGACGCGGCGAAAGTCGTCATCGAGGCTGGTGCGCCTGGCGTGACCGTTCATCCGCGCGAGGATGAGCGGCACATCCGGCCGGACGACGTGCGCGCGATCGCGAAGATGCTGGCGCCGTTCAAGGGGCGCGTCGAGTTCAACGTCGAAGGCGATCCGCGCGCCGGGTTGATCTCGCTCGTCCGTGAAGTCCGGCCCGACCAGTGCACGCTCGTTCCCGTTCGGCCGGGCGAGGTCACGAGCCAGGCGGGATGGCCGCCGGAGACGCCGCGCGGCCCGCTCGGCGGAGTGATCGGTGCCCTGCACGACTGCGGCGTCCGCGTGAGTCTCTTCGTCGATCCCGAACCAGATCCGATCCGCTGGGCGGCGGATCTCGGCGCCGATCGGATCGAGCTCTATACCGAGCCCTACGCGCGGGCGTGGGAGCGCGGGCCTGATGCCGCGCGCGAGAGCTTCGACCGTTATGCCTCCGCTGCCAGGCTCGCGCACGATCTCGGGCTGGGCGTCAACGCGGGCCACGACCTGGATCTCGAGAACCTGACGCTCTTCCGGCGTCTTCCGCACCTCGACGAGGTCTCCATCGGCCACGCGATCATCGGCCGCGCCGTCTTCGTCGGCCTCGCCACCGTCGTCCGCGAGTACCTGTCGGTCCTTGGCGCGACCTGACGATTGGGTGTGGCCGCCGTGACCTGGGCCGTCCGTTTCGTCTCCGTCGCCTGCGTGCTCGCGATGGTGCCCCCCATTCAGGATCGGGTCCTGCGCGTCACGTTCCAGACGTCGGACGGGCGCACGATTGCCGGGTCGCTGTACGAGCCGAACAACCGCCCGTCGCCCGCGGTCGTGCTCGTTCACATGCTCGGCCGCTCCCGGCGCGACTGGGAGCCCGTGGCTGAAAGGCTTGCGTCGGCCGGGATTGCCGCACTTACCGTCGACCTGCGCGGTCACGGCGAGTCGGCCGCGGCCGGAATCGACGACGAGCGCGCCAGGCTGGCCGCGATGGCGATCGACGTCCGAACGGCGGTGCGCGTTCTCGAGACGCGCGCCGAGGTCGCGCGCGGTCGCATCGGGATCGCTGGGGCGTCGCTCGGCGCCAGCCTTGCGGCAATCGTCGCGGCGGAGAACACGTCAATTCGTTCGATTGCGCTTCTCTCGCCGTCGATGGACTACCGCGGACTCCGGACCGACGCCGCGATGCGGAAATACGGGCAGCGGCCGGCGCTGCTCATCGCGAGCCGGGAAGATCCTTACGCGTGGCGATCGATGCGGGAGCTGGCGAAGGACTTTCCGAACCGCGAGATGAACCTGCTCGACGGCGCCGGACACGGGACGATGATGCTCGCGCGGGACCCATCCATCGCCGATCGGCTTGTGGACTGGTTCCGCCGCACGCTATAAAGGGGTCTGACCCCTTATGTCCAAGGAATCCGTCGTCTTTGCGCTCGCCGGCGCGTTCTTCGGGCTCATCGTCGGGTGGATTATCGGCAGCCAGAACGCGGCGGGGCGTCAACCGGCGCCGGTCGCCTCGGTCCAGGCACCCGCCCCGCAGGCGGGGGCGTCCGCCGAGAAGCCGCCGCCGCCGTTCGACGAAGAGCGGGCGCGCGCGCTCGAGCTGCAGGCGCAGCGTTCGCCTTCGGACCCCGCGGTCCGCGCCGAGCTCGGCAACCTTTTCTTCGACGGCGAGCGCTACGACCAGGCGATCCGCTGGTATGAGGAATCGCTGCGGCTGGATCCGCGCAACGTGAACGTGAGCACGGATCTGGGCGTGTGCTACTACTACACGAACCAGCCGGACCGCGCGCTGGCGCAGTTCGACCGATCGCTGGCCATCGATCCGAAGCACACGAAGACGATCCTGAACGTCGGCATCGTGCGCGCGTGGGGCAAGCAGGATCTGACTGGCGCGGCGGACGCCTGGCAGAAAGTCATTTCGCTCGCGCCCGACAGCCCCGAAGCGCGCGCGGCGCGCCAGGCACTGGAGAGCATGAAGGCTGCCCATCCGGGTGTGTCATGAGCTGGATCATCCGGATCCTGATCGTCATCCTCATTCTGCGCGCCATCATCCGTCTCGTCGGCGGCATCAGGGCAGGAATCGCGCAGGGCACAAAGGGGAACGCCGATCCGGTCCAGCTCGTGCGCGACCCGACATGCGGGACGTTCGTCGTGCCTGGCCGGGCTCTTCCGCTCGCCGCCGACGGGACGACGTACTACTTCTGCTCCGATCGCTGCCGGGATCAATACTTATCGAGCGCGCCAAGGTAGCCGAAGGCGTAGAGAAGAGCATGACTCCCGAGGAAACGCTCCGGGCCGACATCGTCGAGGTCGGCCGCCGTCTGCACGATCGCGGGTACGTCGCGTCGAACGACGGCAACATCAGCGTGCGCCTGCCTGGCGACCTTCTTCTCACGACACCGAAGAGCGTCTCGAAGGGGTTCATGACGCCCGACATGATGGTGGTCACCGACATGTCGGGGCGGAAAGTGAAGGGCGATCGCGACCCGTCGACCGAACTGCTGATGCACCTGGCCGTGTATCGCCGCCGGCCCGACATCCAGGCCGTCGTGCACGCACATCCGCCGGTCGCCACCGGGTTCGCGGTGGCCGGGATTCCGCTCGACCGGGCCGTGCTCGCCGAAGTCGTGACCACGCTCGGCTGCATTCCGATCGCGGAGTACGGCACGCCGTCGACGAGCGAGCTCGCGGTAGCGGTCGAACGGTACATCGGCGCGCATGATGGTTTGCTTCTGGCGAATCACGGCGCGCTCACGGCTTGCCGCACGCTGTTCTCCGCGTATTACAAGATGGAGACCGTCGAGCACTTCGCCCGGATCAGCCTCGTGGCGCGCCTTCTCGGACGCGAACATCTGCTCTCGCGGGAAGAAGTCGATCGGCTGCAGGGTCTGCGCGGCATGTACGGCATTGCCTCGCCGGCGCCGATCTGCGCCGATGGTACAGACGCGGCGGATCCAACCTGTCAGGTGGTGCAGGCGCCGTCGGCGCCGGGCGGCGCGCGTCTCGTTCCTGACGATCTGCTCACGCGCGGGCGCGAGCGCGCGGCCGGATCGTTAGGGTCCGGGGAGGAAATTCGGCTAACATACCGCGAACTGACAACCCTGATCGAAGACGCAATCAAGAATCTCAGGTAGAGTAGCGTAGGCCTGTAGGCCTGCTTTATCGAACGCTGGAACCTGGAGGCATCAATGGGCGAGGCGCTGGGGATGGTCGAGACCAAGGGGCTCGTCGCCATGATCGAGGCGGCGGACGCGATGGTCAAAGCGGCCAAAGTCACCCTGGTCGGGTGGGAGAAGATCGGCGCCGGCTACGTCACGGCCATCGTGCGGGGCGACGTCGCGGCGGTGAAGGCGGCGACCGACGCCGGTGCGGCGGCGGCGCGGCGCGTTGGCGAGCTCGTATCGGTCCACGTGATCCCCCGCCCGCACGCGAACCTCGAAGAGACCCTCCCGATCGGCAAGGCCACCACCGCGAAGGCATAGCCCGTGATCCTGGCCAGGGTGGTCGGGACCGTCGTCGCGAC
>DATAFJ010000072.1:0-28451 GCA_036257535.1 Vicinamibacterales bacterium
CCGAACAGCTCGACGCGCAGCGCGTTCTCTTCGTAGGACAGATAGACTTCGACGGTGTCGCCGCGAACCCGGAAGACGCCGCGGGCGAAGTCGTGGTCGTTCCGCTCGTACTGGATCTCGACGAGTTTGCGGAGAATCTGCTCGCGATCGATCCGCTGCCCGCGCTCGAGCGGCAGCATCATCCCGTAGTACGCCTCGGGCGAGCCGAGGCCGTAGATGCACGACACGCTGGCGACGATGATGACGTCCCGGCGCTCGAAGAGGGACCGCGTGGCGGACAGTCGCATGCGGTCGATCTCGTCGTTGATCGTCGCCTCTTTCTCGATATACGAGTCGGTCGCCGGGACGTAGGCCTCGGGCTGGTAATAGTCGTAGTAGCTGACGAAGTATTCGACGGCGTTTTCCGGGAAGAACCGCCGGAACTCCTGGTACAGCTGGGCCGCCAGCGTCTTGTTGTGAACCATGACGAGCGTCGGCCTGTTCACCCGCGCGATCGTCTGCGCCATGGTGAACGTCTTTCCGGAACCGGTCACGCCCAGCAGCACCTGGTACGGATCCCGGCGCTCGAGACCGTCGACGAGCTCGTCGATCGCGCGCGCCTGATCGCCGCGCAATTCGAAATCCGAGACGAGCCGGAAGGTGTCGTATTTCGACGACATGCTTAGCAGATCATCGTACCACACGGAAAGAAGGTTCGATGAGGTTCGAGGAGGCTCGAGTGGGTTCGAACGGGTTCGAGGAGGTTCGAGCGGGTTCGAGCCCGCGGCTTTATTGTGGGCGGCTCGGTCCTTCCCGGAACGGCGCAAAATAACCAGGGCGGGTGCGAATCTTCACGTCTTTCAATTCCGGGCGCTTGACGCGAATCTTGACGTCACGCCAGGCGCCGTCGGCTCGCTGGTCGGTCGAGAGATAGCCCAGCGTGTAGCGCGAGGCCAGCTCGTCGGCGATCCTGTCGTACACCCCATCGAGCTGCTCGGCCGAAAACGGAAAGTGCGCGGTGCCGCCTGTGGCCCTGGCTATCTGTTCGAGCCGCATCCGCTGCTCCCCGCGTACTGACGACGACTGATGTTCCAGGAACCCGATGGCGTACACGGTGACATCGGACGCCTTGAGCATCCCGAGCACGTCGCCGAAATCGACGGCACTCCGCGTGTCGCCGCCATCTGTGTAGAGCACGAGGACTTTACGGCCGCCCTGATCCTGCGCTCCCGAGAGATAAATCCCGATGGCGTCGTAGAGCGCAGTCCAGCCGTCCGGCTTGCGCATGCGAATGCGCTCGATGAGCCGCGGCATCTCTGCCTGCGAGTACTTCGCCACGCGCACCTCGGTGTCGAAGTCGACCAGCGTGACATCCTCGGCCGCCGTCAGCTTGTTGATGAACTTGACGGCGGCGGTGCGAGACATCTTGATGTCCTCGCCCATGCTGCCGCTCGTGTCGAAAAGCAGGCCGATATGAAGGGGCGGCGGCTCGTCTCCCTTGTCCCCTTCCAGGAAATACCTGATCGTCTGCTGCTTGCCTTCCTCGACGAGCTCGAAGTCGGCCGCGACGAGGCCCTTGATGAGATTGCCGCGGCGATCGACGACGGTCACGCCGAAGTTGACGAGATCGACTCCGCTGCGGAATACCTGCTGCGCGCCAAGGTCCGCGCAGATCACCAACGCCGCGGGCACTACGAGCCCGGCGGCGAGCGCGGCGCTCAGTCGCGGCGCCCGGCGGCCTCTTTCTCGCAGTAAGGACATGGGCGATCCTTGGCCCGGGTCGGCCGTGCCGGAATGCCAACGCTCACCTGAAACTCCGGCACGTCTTTCGTTGCCAGCGCCATCGCGCCGACCATCGCGTCCTTGCCCACGGTGGTCCCGGCGAGCACGGTCGCGTGATAGGTGACGCGCGCGTGATCCTTGATCGTCGTTTTCTTGAGAAAGACGCGGCTGATGTCGTTGATGTCGTGCGTGTGGGAGTAGATGTTGGCCCAGTCGGAGATGCTCACGCGGTTCCCCAGCTCGATCTCTCCGCGATCGTCGAGCAGTACGCCACGGTGCACGACGACGTCATCCCCCACGGAGAGATTGTAGCCGTAAGAATACTCGACGAGGTGCCAGATCTTGACGTTTTTTCCGCAGCGCTTGAACACGCGCTCGGCCAGCAACCGCCTCAACAGGTGGCCCAGCCACGCGTTCTGACCGAGCGGCGAACGGTCGAACATGATCCAGAGCCACGTGAGCGGTTTGACGGGCGCGTAACGCGCCGGGTCGATGTCGGCGTAATACTCGGGCTCGAGCGTGATGTTGCGCGGGTCGAAGCACGCGTACACGCTGCGCGTCGGAAGCGGGATCGATTCGTCCTCGACCCAGTTCTCGCTCAGCCGGACGCCATACAACTGGGCGATCGCATCCCGGCAGGTCACGTTCCGATCCACCGACGTGTCGTCCAGCCGCTCGACCAGGTCCCCGAGGAAACGGTCGAAGAGACGATCGACACCCGGCTGTGGCTGAAGGTCGCGATAGGGCATCTGAGAGCCGGAGCCGAATGCCATGGCGCGACATTTTACGTCAGAAGATCTTGAACGTCGTGAGGCGTACCACATGCGTCCCGCGGGAGCCGTCGGTGTTGATGCCCTGCGGCCCGTAACCCCACTCGACGGCTGCGAGCAGGCCGAATGGCAGCGGCACTTCCGCCGCGGCGCCGATGCCGACATAGCCCTGCCCATTCCGGCCATCGTCAACACGCGCAGCGTCGACGAAACCATCGATCCGCACCCGCCGGGCGGCGTTCCAGGCGAGCGCGGATCTCGCGACCACACCTCGGTCAAACCGAACGCTCGCGGCCGGATACCCCTTCAACTGACTTTCGAAGGTTCCAAACGCGTATCTGCTGAACCGGTCGAGGTCGCGTCCGCCCATCCACGCGCCCTCGAGCCGCCCCACCAGCGTCCGCGTCAGAAGAAAGGTTCTCGCTGCACTCGCGCCCCATTTCTGAAATTCGTCCTGCGCACCCTGAGCACCCCAACTCCTCCACCCCACCCGCTTCGCCGGGCTCCACCAGGCGGCAACCGACCAGCCGGCGCGCTGCGCTCGCGCTTCCACGCGGAGCGCATGAGCCCACTGCGAAGCGGGAACTTCGAAAGACTCGGCCGTCGTGTCAGCGCGGCTGAAGTGCGTGTACGTCAGGTCGTAGCCCAAGCCGAAGGCAAGCCGTGGCGACACCTGGCGCACCGCCCGAACGTCGGCGTGGGCCGGACGCTGCAGAAGATTCGCCGAGTAGATCTCGCGCCCGTTGCTGAACGCGCGATCGTGGTAGGCGGTGAGAACGGCCGAGGCGCTGCCCGAGAGCTGCCACCTGGAGCCCGCGAACGACGGGACGCTCCAGGCAGCCTGGCCGTAGCTCCCGCCGAAGAAGGCATTCATCTGCGCGCCCGTCCCGAACAGATCGAAATCCGAGTAGCTGAGCCCCGCGTACGGAAGCGGATGCGAAATGTTGGGATCGATCAGGACGCCGCCTATCGCCGTATACATACGTGTGGCGCGGTCGCTCACCGTCCGGATGCCCTCACCGCGTTCCGGTTCGTCATGCGACAAGTACACGTAGCCGGCGGCCGTATCGCGCATCATCACAGCGTCCGAGGCATGCGCTGCGACGCGACGTTCTTCGAACGTCGGCGGATTGATCTCGTGGCGGTCGATCGTCAGCACTCGACCGATTGGCGTTCTATGTCCTGCGCCTTCGTAGAGCTGGCGAACCTCTGAACGCGCAAGCAGCCAGACGCCCTCGCTCGCGTCCTGGACGTACTCATCGACCTGTTCCGACGAAACGATGGGCCCCTTCAGACCGGTCTGCGTAACCTGGAGCCGGACGAGGCCGAACGTCTCTGTGTCGATCCAGGTCTTGCCGCGGTGCAACGACGCGGCGGCATGACGTGGCTCGAAGGCGATGACATAGGTGGTAAGACGAGGCTTTGGCGTCGTCTCGATGTTCTCGACGCCGAGCAGGCGGTACCGATACGCGCTCGTCAGTGCGATCTCGAGCGGAGGTGTGGCGACCCGCTCCGGCTCGATGATCGGCAGCCGCGGGACCTCATTCCCTCCGAAGTCGAGCCCATTGACGCGAATCGCCCGCTGCGCGATCTCCGTCGGCGTTCCCGATTGAAACAGCTCGCTGTTCGCCTCGACGACGACCGGTGCGCTGAACCCGGGCGCCTCGAACGTGACGCGCAGCCGTCCCGATGAGATCAGCGAGCGGACAAGTGCGCGCTGACGCGCGGCTGACGCCTGGTGTCGAGCGACGATCTCGGCGGCCGACAGCCGGCGCCGTGCGACTACGGTGACAGACTCTTCGAACGGCGCCGCCGACTCAGTCGTTGGCGCCTGGTTCAGCCGCGACACGGCGCTCACCAGCCACGCGGCTCGGCCTCCATCGTCTGCCGCCCTGCGATCGAGGCTGACCAACACCGCGTCAACGCCCTCGGTTCTCGCGAGCGTACGGAGATGCTCCTCGCGGTCAGCCGATCCCAGCCGCGCGGTCGCCCATCGCGGAAGGCCGGCCATGTCGCCGGCGGCGTCGGCAGCGACAACGTCCAAATACGGTCCGATGTCGTGAGAAAAGAGCGGCCGGAGCCGTGACAGGGATCCGGAAATACCGAGCGCAGCCTGCGGCGCCGCCGCCCGGAGCTCCGTCAGAACGCGCTTCAGAGTCAGCGCCTCTGCCGGATCGCCGTTCCCCTCGTAGTCGCGCGCGTGAAGGACGATGGTGACGCTGACGCCGGCGGCGGCCAGGCGCAGGGCGGGTCGAACGGCCTCGCCGGCTGTGTCGGCGCTGACCATGATGGCGATGCGCGCCCCGGCGGGAACCGGCCCAGCTGCCACACGGTCGGCGGCGGTGGGTGTCAGCGCCGCGACGAGCGACGCGAGGACGACGGGCCCCATGCGCTATAATAAGGGGTTCTCAACATGAGGGCGCTCGCCATCTGCCAGGACGAGCTCGTTATTCGAACGCTCGAAGACGTCCTGGCGCCCGGCTTCGAACTCGACTTTCTGGTCGAGAGCCGTCCGCTCGCGCGGCGGCTGCATGAGGAAGGCGTGCCGGTCACGGCCGGCGATCTCCGCAAGGTCGACACCTATCTCCGCGCCGATCTCTCCCCCAACACCTGCGTCATCGTCGAAGACAACGGCAAACGGAACCTGCGGAAGATCCTGACGGCGATCCGCGACGCGGGCGGGACGCTGATATACGTCCTGCGCGCCGGCGTCCGGAGCGACAAGGAGCCGGAGGACTACCGCGCGGAGTTCCCCGACATCACCGATCTCGAGCTGAGCGAGCTCGTCAGGCCCACGCTCACGTCGGAGCTCAATCGAGCGCTCACGCGCGCCAAGGTGCAGCAGTATCAGCGCTATTTTGCGGACGCCGATCGCGTGTTGATCCTGCTCCACAACGATCCGGACCCCGACGCGCTCGCCAGCGGCCTTGCGCTTCGCAACATCCTGCGCCGCACGAAGACGACGGCGATCATCGGCGCCATGCAGGGCGTCACGCGGCCGGAGAATCTGCGCATGGCGAACCTCCTCGACATTCAGGTCGAGCAGATCGCGCCAGGCTCGCTCACCGAGTTCGAACGCATCGCCACGGTCGACGTGCAGCCGCACTACTTTCCCGGGCTGCTCGACCGGGTGGACCTCGTCATCGACCACCATCCGGAGCAGCCCGGCTACAGCGCGGTGTTCAAGGACATCCGGCCCGACTACGGCTCGACGTGCACGATCCTGACCGAGCACCTGCGCGCCATGGATGTGAACATCTCCGAGCGGACGGCGACGGCGATGCTCTACGCCATCAAGTCAGACACGCTCTTCTTCGCGCGCCACACGAACCGCTCCGATCTCGAAGCGTTTACGTACCTGTACCCGCTCGCCGACGCGGCGCTCATCCGTAAGATGGAAGGATCGGAAATCACGATGGAGCGGCTGACCTACGTCATGCGCGCGACGGAATGCGGCACGATGAAGGAGCAGGTGTTCTCGGCGTTCGTCGGCTCCGCTCCGCGAGAGGACTTCATTACCTACACCGCCGACTTCTTCCTGCAGCTCGAAGACGTCAAGTGGACGATCATCTCCGGCCTGGTCGGCGAAACACTGATCGTGTCCGTGCGGAACCTCGGCTACTCTCGAAATGCCGGAGAGTTCGTCAAGAAGGTGTTCGCGGAGCTGGGCAGCGCCGGCGGGCATCGTGCCCTCGCGAAGGCGGTCGTGCCGATGGCGCACTTCCGCGCGAAGTTCGGCGACCTCTCACCACTCGATATCGGCCGCCGGATCGGCGAGCTCGCCGAGCAGTTCCTGCACGAGCACCCCGTGCCGGAAAAAGAGAAGAAGAAGGTTGCGATCTAAGGGGTCAGACCCCATTTACAACGCCTGCTCGAGATCTTCGATGAGATCTTCGGGATCCTCCAGTCCAATCGACAGCCGCGCCATGCTCGTCGTCACGCCCGCGGCGCGGAGCTCGTCGTCCGTATATCCGGTGTGCGATGTGAGCACCGGCAGACTGCAAAGCGACTCGGGCCCACCGAGACTGGCAGCCCGCTGGATGACGCGCAGCCGGTCGTAGAAGCGCGACGCCCGATCGAGTCCGCCGCCCACGTCGATGCAGACCATCCCGGTAAAGCCCGTCATCTGCGCCTTGGCGACGGCATGGTCCGGGTGAGACGGCAGGCCCGGGTAGTACACGCGCTCGACGCGTCCGCTCTGCTCGAGCCATCGCGCAACGGCGAGCGCGTTGGCGTTGTGGCGTTCGACTCGAAGCGCGAGGGTCTTGAGGCCGCGGCCGAGCGCGTAGGCCGGGTACGGGTCGAGTACTGTTCCGAGCAACTTGCGCACGCGCGCGACCTCTCCAATGAGCCGCGCCGGACCGGCGAGGGCACCGGCCGTCACGTCGCTATGCCCGTTGAGATACTTCGTCGCGCTGTGCATCACCAGATCGACGCCGAGCTCGATGGGACACTGATTCAGCGGCGTCGCGAAGGTGTTGTCCATCACCGAGATGACGCCCCGCGCGCGGCAGGCGGCGGCCACCGAGCGAATGTCCACGCACCGGAGCGTCGGATTGATGGGCGACTCGAACCACAGGAGGCGCGTGCGATCGCCGAGGACGCGCTCCGGATCCGCGAGCTCCTCCAGCGTCGCAAACCGCGGCCGGACGCCGAACCGCGACAGCAGGTCCGCCATCAGGTGGAACGTCCCGCCATAGACGGCGGAGCTGCACACGATTTCGTCGCCGCCACGAAGAAGCGCGAAGAGCGCGGTCGACGTTGCCGCCATGCCGGCGGACAGCACGAGCGCCGCCTCGGCCTTCTCGAGGAGCGCGATCTTCTGCTCAACCGCCTCGACGGTCGGGTTCGTGTAGCGCGAGTAGAGATACTTGTCCGACTTGCCTTCGTTGTACAGCCGGACCTCGTCCGCCGTCTCGAACACGAACGTCGTCGTCTGGTAGACGGGCGTCGTGAGCGACGCAGCGGGGGCGCGGCGCTCGGTCGTGTGGATGATCGCCGTCGTGGGACCCTTCATGACACACCTACCTCTTTAGTCTCGGCCACGCGAGGCTCGATGAACTGGCGATACGCGTCCTCATAACCGCGATCGACGAGCTCCGCGAGCGGAACGCGACGATCCGATCGCTCGTCGTACCCGCCCGCGAGATCGAACCGGCCGAGCGAATTGTGCGTCGGGCGAATGACGAAGATGACGGACGTGGCGCGTGCGGCGACCTCGAGGGCCGCCGTCTCGAGCGACGCGAGATACTCCCCCGCGCGCCCGCGCAGATCCCTCCGCGCCGCAGAAATCTCGTGCGGTCCGGCGGGCGGCGGCGCCGCACCGACCAGGATCACCTGCTCGGCCCCGGCGGCTGCCGCCTCCTCGACCAGCCGGCGAAGCGCGTCGGGCCTGTCGCAGAGCCTGTGCGTCTCGCCCTGCCAGGGCCCCTCGCGCGCAAACGTCATGAGATGCGGATCGGTCACAACCGGCACGCTCAGCGCGGCGCTCAGCGCATCGACGACCTGATCGCGACCTGGACCCGCCAGGTCGATTGTCTGGGCCTGACGGCGATCGGGGGCGGCTTCCCTGGCGGCGCGCGGCCCGAAGAACGGCTTTCGATGGGCAGGCGCGAGCAGCCCGAACACGATGTCGGCCCGGACGTCGAGATCGTGGGCGATGAGCAGGAGCTCGCGAAACCCCGGCTGCCCGAGGTTCTCGGTCAGCAGCTCGGAGTAGCGCCGCGACAGCTCGGGGTCGGCGGGCAGCCCGAGAGGCGCCGCCCCGCGAATCAGCTCCCACAGCGCGATGCGGAAACGTACTTGTGCTTCAGCGGCGCTGAGCGGCGCGGCCGCGAACCCTGGCCAGCCCATGCGCGCCCTGCGCCGGGGGCCGCTGCGGACCGCCAGCCAGCCTCCTACGACGAGCGCGCCGATGGCGGCGACGAGGAGGAGAACGACGGCGCGAGGCATGAGCGTCGGAAGCGCGGCGGGGGCGAAGGCCTGCTCGAGGAGCCGCGCTGATCCCGACGTCAGGGTGACGCCGGCGGAGCTGAGGCCCGCAAGGTTCAGCAGCAACCCGCCGACGTAAACGGGTATCGCTGCCAGGAGGAGACCGATCGGCAGCAGGAGGGCGGCGACGGCACCGGCGAGCAGCCAGCCGGCGACGCGCAGCGCTCCGCGCCATCGATAGAACGTCGCCGGCTCCTGGCTGCGCCAGAGGCCGTTTTCGTCCCACAGCTTTGCACCGCCGTCGATAGCGGCAAGAAGCGCGGATGCGGCACCCATGCCGCAGCCCGCGATGAGATCCACCCGCACGCCCGCCTCGTGCAACGCGCGCAGCACGCCGGCATGGTACGCGCCGGAGGTACCGGAGCCTGCGAGCACCAGAGCCGTGCGACGCCGCGGCGAATACTGCGGCGCGCTCATTCTGCGTCGTCGTGTATGGTCGAGAGCTTCGTGATCTCGAGCGTGCGGGCGCCGCTCGGCGTGACGACCTTCACCTCGTCCCCCTCTTCCTTGTTGAGAAGCGCGCGGCCGATTGGAGAGGCTGTCGAGATCCAGCCCTTGGCGGCGTCGGCATCCTCGGGCATCACGAGCTGGTAGGTGATCGCCTGTCCGTTCGAATCGCGAAGGTGGACGGTCGACCCGAAACCGACCTTGCCGTGAGGGATCCGCTCGAGGTTCATCATCGCGATCTCGGAAATCCGTTTCTGCAGCATGCCGATCCGCGCCTCGACCAGCCGCTGACGCTCCTTGGCTGCCTGGTACTCGGCGTTCTCGCGCAGGTCGCCGAGCTCGCGGGCGCGCTTGATCTCCTTCGGAAGCTCCATCTTCAGCTCCCGCTCGAGCGCATGCAGCTCGTCTTCGAACTTCTTCAGAAATCGCGCTTTCATGACTCCCGGCAGGATACCATTCCAGTTCTGGATTCGATCACCAGCCGTCACAATCCGCTCGTGCGCAGATTCCATTCGCTCGCGCGTCATCGCCCGGAGCACGCCGGCGCTGGCGGGGGATCGACGGAGGGGCAGCCGATATTGCTCGAGGGAGCGCATCTGGTCGAAGAGGCGCTGTCGGCCGGTGTCACGATCGAAGTTGCGGCCGTCTCGGCGCGGCTGCTCGACCAGCAGGCCGAGGGCGGGCGTGACGCGGAGATCCGGCGGCTGGCGGATCGGCTCGCACGCGGCGGAACCCGGGTCGTCTCGGTCGGCACGAGCGTGATGGCCGCGATGAGCCCCGCCGACACGCCGTCGGGTCTCGTCGCGATCGCCCGCCACGAGCCGGCGACGCCCGACGCCGCCTTCAGCGGTGACCGGGCGGCGGCTCGGCTTACGCTGGTCGCCGAGAGCGTTCAGGATCCGGGAAATCTCGGCGCCATGATTCGTACGGCCGAAGCGGCTGGCGCGACCGGCGTCGTCGCCTCCGGGGTGTCGGCGGATCCATTCGGGTGGAAGGCTTTGCGCGGAGCAATGGGCAGCACGTTGCGGCTGCCCGTCGCCCGCGTCGCGTCGGCACGAGAGGCGATCGAAGCTGCCCGCCGGAATGGGCTGCGCGTCGTGGCGAGCGCCGCGCGCGCCGACACGCCGCTCTTCGGTGCCGCTCTTCGTGGGCCGATAGCCATTCTCATGGGTGGCGAAGGGGCCGGGCTTCCGGCTGACGCTCTCGAGCTGGCGGACGAAGTCATCGCGATTCCCATGCAGCCTCCGGTCGAGTCGCTCAACGTCGCCGTTGCGGCCGGCCTGTTGCTGTATGAAGCTGTACGCCAGCGGAGAAAAGATGCCTGATCTTTTCGGCGACGAACCGTCATCGGCAACGCGGGCGCCCGCGCCTCTCGCCGACCGGATGCGGCCGCGGACGCTCGAAGAAATCGTCGGCCAGGATCGGCTGCTGGCGCCGGGCCGTCCGCTCCGCCAGGCAATCGACCGCGACGCGCTGCAGTCGATCATCCTGTGGGGACCGCCGGGGACCGGCAAGACGACGCTTGCGCGGGTCATTGCGGCTACCACGCAGGCGCACTTCATCTCGTTCAGCGCGGTGCTCGCGGGCATCAAGGAGATTCGCACCGTGATGGCCGAGGCCCAGGAGGCGCGCCGGCGACTCGGCCGAAGAACGATCCTCTTCATCGACGAGATTCACCGGTTCAACAAGGCGCAGCAGGACGCGTTCCTGCCGCGGGTCGAGGCTGGCGACATCGTGCTGATCGGCGCAACGACGGAGAACCCGTCGTTCGAGGTGAACTCGGCGCTGCTGTCACGGTCGAAGGTCTTCCTGCTTCAGCCGCTCGGGCCGGACGCGATCGTCGAAATTCTTCGGCGCGCGCTCACCGACCTCGAACGCGGGCTCGGCGCGAGCGGCGTCGACGCGGATGCCGAAGCGCTCGAGGCGATCGCGCGCTACGCGAACGGCGACGCGCGCGTGGCTCTCAACACCCTGGAACTGGCGGCGGCGATGGCTGCTGGAGCGACGATCGACGCCGTTCTCATCCAGACGGTCCTCGAAAAGCGGATGCTCCTCTACGACAAGTCCGGCGAGGAGCACTACAACCTGATTTCTGCGCTCCACAAGTCGCTCCGCAACAGTGATCCGGACGCAGCCGTCTACTGGCTCGCGCGCATGCTGGAAGCGGGAGAAGATCCACTCTACGTCGCGAGGCGGCTCGTTCGCTTCGCCTCCGAGGACGTCGGCATCGCCGATCCGCAGGCGCTATCGGTCGCGGTCGCGGCGAAGGACGCCGTTCACTTCATCGGGATGCCCGAGGGCAACACCGCCCTCGCGCAGGCGGCCATCTACCTCGCCGCGGCGCCGAAAAGCAACGCCGTCTACCGCGCCTACACCGGCGCGGCCGAAGCGGCGGAACGAGAGCTGGCCGAGCCAGTGCCGCTCCACCTCAGGAACGCGCCTACGCCGCTGATGAAGACGCTGGAATACGGAAAGGGCTACCGCTATGCGCACGACGAACCGGACGCGATAGCGGACATGGAGTGCCTGCCGCCAAGCCAGGCAGGCCGGGAGTTCTACACGCCGACGGATCACGGCCACGAAGCCGAGATCCGTAAGCGTCTGGAGGAGGTGCGGCGGAAGCGACGAGCGAAATCTACTCGGTGAGCGCCGGGACCCGCTGCAGGTGCGGAACCTTCCGGAACATCTCGTCCCTGAGCGGCAGGATGAACGAGAAGCGGTAGTCCCCCTGCATCCGGCCGACCGGGATGCCGACGAGGTTGCCGCGACGGTCGAGCACGCCGCCGCCCGAGACGCCGGGGTGGCCGTCGGTCAGGCACGTCACGAGCTGGTTCGCCGTGCGCTGCCCCACATAGCCGGTCGCCAGGATGATCCCCTTCGAGTAGTCGTTGCCGAGGCGGAAGATCGGATCCGCGAACTCGTATGCGAAGTCGAGGTCGATCTGCAGCGGCGGCAGGTCGACTTCTTCGCGGACCTTGAGGATCGCCCAGTCGCCGGGATCGACCTCGGAGCGGGCGTCGCCGGCGTCGACGATCTTCGCCTTGAGCGCGCGGCCGCGGTGCATCAGCTTGATCGTCTCGATCACCCGCGGCTCGCCGTCGCCGACGGGCGGGTCGAGCGCCACGACACCGTGCTTGACGGTGATGAAGTAGCCATCGCCCAGGTAGCCAGCCGTGCCGTAGCTGCTGCTGCCACGGTTGTCGTAGGAATACAGCTCGACGAAGCTCTCCCGGCGCGACTTCAGGAGGTCGAGCGGCACGAGACCCATCTCTGCCTGGAGCTGACGCTTGATGTCGGCAACGAGCGCGGCGCGATCGTCGGCCGGTGTTGCCGTCTGGCCTGATGTTCCGGTGGCTTCCGGCGCGGCGCGGCGCTTGAGGATGGCGAGCTCAGCGGCAAGATGGTCCAGCCGGGCGCTGCTGGCCACGGCCTGCCGAGTTCCAAAGTAGCTCCCGAGCGCGAAGCATCCGAGCGCAAATGCTACGAGGACGAGCAGCGAAAACACCGGCCTGGATGGAGACATCGAATCACTCTCCGCCGCGACGTCGCCCGGGTGCACGTCGACCATACGCGCACACGGCTGCGCCGCTGGGCGAGCAGGGACTTCTTGCTGGGATATTAAGAAGTGTAAGGGTCGGAACGCCCGCTGTCAAGATCTTCTAAGGATTCGCGTTATCGCCCAGCCAGACACGAACACGGCGATGCCCGCGACGAACAGCCTCGGGCTCGGACCCAGGCCGTAATCGGCCAGAATGCTCGCGGCGAGAAGCGACATCCCTACAAGCTGCAGAAATCTCGCGACAAAATACACCGACGGTATCCCTCGCGGCTTGCGTCCTAGATCCTCTGAAAGTTCTTCTCGACTTCCCGCCTCGTGAGACGCAGGACGACCGGGCGCCCGTGCGGACACACCGACGAGTACGCGGTGCGCCGGAGCTCGTCGAGGATGTAACGCATCTTCTCCAGCGTGAGCGGGTAGTTCGCCTTCACCGCCGCGTGGCACGACATCGTCGCCGCCGTCCGCCGCAGCGCGGCGTCGATCGGGGATCCGCGGTCGAGTCCTTCGAGATCGTTCGCGAGCGCTCGAATCGCCGCTTCGCATTCGGAAGGAGCGAGGAGCACCGGGACGGCCGTCAGGCGCACCGAACCGCTTCCGAACTCGTCGACGTCGAATCCGAATCGTTCGAGCGCTTCGCGATGCGCGCCGAGCGCCTGGCGCTGGCCCGCAGACAAGTCGACGATCAGAGGCTCGAGCAGGCGCTGGCTCTCGAGCCGGCCTTCGGTGAGGCGTTCCATGACCTGCTCGAAGAGCACGCGCTCGTGCGCGACATGCTGGTCGATGATGGCGATCCCTTCGTCATCGACCGCAATGATGAACGTGTCCCGGAACTGGCCGAGGGGGATCATCGGACGCATGTCGGCCGGCACGGGAACGGCCGGCTTGTCGTCAATGAGAGCGGCCGGCGCGGAGGTCGGATGCCGCTCCACCCAGGACCCGGACAGCACGCCCGGCATTGTCTGGGGAACCGGCTGCGGCGCTGGAGCTTCGAACGGCCGGAACTGCAATTCGGGCGCCGGCCCTTGACCGAGCGCCTCCCCGAGCGCGCGTCGAACGACCTCGTGCACGAGCGACTGCTCGAGGAAGCGGACCTCGGCCTTCGTGGGGTGAACGTTCACATCGACGCGATCGGGAGACAGGTCGAGGAACAGGTGAACTTCCGGGCTGCGCTCCTTGATCGTCGCCACGCTGTAGGCGTCGACGATCGCGTGCGAGATCGTGCGATCGCGCACGATGCGACGGTTCACGAACACGTTCTGCGGACCGCGAACCGGCCCCTCGGCCGCAAGCGCGGCGACGAACCCGGCCAGCCGGATCCCCGCCGCTTCCTTCCGGATCTCGATGAGATCCGGACGCTCGCCGTACAAACGATAGAACCGGTCGGCGAAGGCCGCCGCGGGCGGCGCGTCGAGCACCGTGCGTCCGGCGCTGATCAACGTGAACCCGATCTCCGGGTACCCGAGCGCGAGCTGCGTGACGATGCGGGAGACCTGCGCGGACTCCCCGCCGTCCGACTTCAGGAACTTGCGCCGTGCCGGCAGGTTATAGAAGACCTCACCCACTTCGACAATCGTGCCTTCGGGAAGGCCAATCTCGCGAACCGAAACGACCGTCCCACCGCTGACGCGAACTTCCGTCCCCGACGACGTACCTCGCGCGCGCGTCCGAAGCGTGAAGTGCGACACCGACGCAATGCTCGGCAGCGCCTCGCCGCGGAACCCGAGCGTCGCGATCGACCCGAGATCCGCGCTCGTGGCGATCTTGCTCGTGGCATGCCGCTCGAGCGCCAGCTGCGCATCCTCGGACGCCATACCCTGACCGTCGTCTTCGACGCGAATCAGCTTCTTGCCGCCGAACTCCACCGTGATGCCGATCCGGCGAGCGCCGGCGTCAATGGCATTCTCGACGAGCTCCTTGACAATGGAGGCGGGACGCTCGACGACCTCACCAGCCGCGATCTGGTTGGCGAGGTCGGGAGGGAGTCGGCGGATCAGAGCCATCCACGGCGCCTGAAGAACCAGAGCATTACAAGGCTGACCGCGATCATCACCACGCAGACCCACCAGAAGTCCGCCGTGGCCTCGCCCGGAAAGTCGGGAAGCGGCACGTTCATGCCGTACAACCCGGCCAGCAGCGTCAGCGGCATGAAGATCGTCGTGATGACCGTCAGGACCTTCATCACGCTGTTCAACTGATTCGAAACGTTCGACAGGTGCGCGTCAAGCAAACCGCTCACTCGATCGTGAAACAGCAGCGCCTCGTCGCTCATGCGAATCAGATGATCGTGCACGTCGCGAAAGCGATACACGATCTCGTCCGGAACGAGCCGGAACTCCCGGCGCGCGATGCGGCCTATCACGTCCCGTTCCGGCAGCGTGACCCGCCGCAGCGACCCGATGTCACGCTTCACCGCCAGCAGCGAGCGGACGAGATTGGGCTTGGGCTTTTCGAACACTTCGCGCTCGAGATCGGCAATCCGGTTGCTCAACGCCTCGACCTCTGGCCGGTAGTTGTCCACCATCTCGTCAACGATGCGATGGAGCAGAGCGGCCGGACCCTCGGCCAGCGCGTGGCCGTTGCGCATACAGATCTCGCGAACGTGTTGGAGCGATCGTGACTCACCATCGTGGACCGTAACGAGATAGTTGGGACCGAGGAAGAAGTCGACGTCGCGCGTGTCGAAGGCATGCTTCGCTTTCCTGAACTGGATGCCGTGCAGGATCAGATAGAGGTAGGAGTCGTACGCCTCCACCTTCGGGTGGTGAATCTCGCTGAGCGCATCCTCGATCGACAGCTCGTGAAACTTGAACAGGTTGCCGAGCAGCTTCGCCTCATCTGGCGTCGGTGTGGACAGATCCACCCAGAAACGAACGCCGCTTGCCGGATCGAGCCAGCGCGGATCGATCTCGGCGCCCGTTTCCACGCGGCCGCCGTCTTTCAGCGCATAGACGGAAATCACGCTAAGCGTCAGTCACCAACCTTGACCTGCAGCGCGGCCTGCGCTGCCGCGAGCCTCGCGACCGGAATGCGGTAGGGCGATGCGCTCACGTAGTCCAGGCCGACCTTCTGGAAGAAGTGAATCGACGACGGGTCGCCGCCGTGCTCACCGCAGACGCCGATCTTCAGGTCCTTCCGGGTCGCGCGGCCCTTCTCCACCCCGATCTTCACCAGCTCGCCGACGCCGGTCGCATCGAGCGACGCGAACGGATCGCGCTCGAGAATCTTCCGCTCCTGGTACGCGGGGAGAAACTTGCCGATGTCGTCGCGCGAGAAGCCGAACGTCAGCTGTGTGAGATCGTTCGTGCCGAACGAGAAGAACTCGGCATCCGTGGCGATCTCGTCGGCCGTGATTGCGCCGCGCGGCACCTCAATCATGGTCCCGACCAGATACTTGATCCGGACGCCCTGCTGCTTCATCGTCTCGTCGGCCACGCGATCGACGATCGCCTTCTGATCGCGCAGCTCCTTCACGAGCCCGACCAGCGGGATCATGATTTCCGGGAGGACTTCGAGGCCTTCCTTCTTGAGCTGGCACGCCGCTTCGATGATGGCGCGGGTCTGCATCTCGGTGATTTCCGGATACGTGATCCCTAGCCGCACGCCGCGATGGCCGAGCATCGGATTGAACTCGTGCAGTTGCTCGACGCGGCGCAGCAGCGCTCGACGTTCGGCGAGCGTCACGTCGTCGGACGGCAGCGACTCGAGCTTCGCGAGCTCCACCATCAGGTCCTCCCGCTTCGGGAGAAACTCGTGCAGCGGCGGGTCGATCGTCCGGATCGTCACCGGCGTTCCGTGCATGGCCTTGAACACGCCGTAGAAGTCGCCTCGCTGCAGTGGCAGGAGCTCGTCGAGCGCCTTCCGCCGGTCCTTCTCGTTGTCCGCCAGAATCATCCGCTGGACGATCGGAATCCGGTTGTCGCCGAAGAACATGTGCTCAGTCCGGCAGAGGCCGATCCCGCGCGCCCCAAAGGAGTACGCGATCTCGGCCTGGTCCGGCAGGTCCGCGTTGGCCCGGATGCCCATGGTGCGGTGCTTGTCGGCCCACTCGAGCAGCTGCGTGAAGCGGCGGTGGATGTCCGACTGCGCCGCCTTCATCTGCCCGGCGACGACCTGGAGGATTTCGCTCGGCTTCGTGTCGACCTGACCGAGCTTCACCTCGCCCGTCAGGCCGTCGAACGACACATAATCACCCTGCTTGACCACGTGCCCGCCGACGCGGAAGGTGCGATCGTGCTCCGAGATCTCGAGACCGCCTGCGCCCACGACCGACGGCTTGCCCATCTGACGGCCGACGACGGCGGCGTGTGACGTCATGCCGCCCGTGGCCGTGAGGATGCCCTGCGACACGAACATGCCGTGGATGTCGTCCGGCACCGTCTCCTTCCGGACGAGCAGCACGTTCTTCCCCTGGCGCGTCCACTCGACCGCATCGTCTGCCGTGAAGACCACCTGTCCCGAGGCCGCGCCGGGTGAGGCCGGCAGGCCCTTCGTCGCCACCGGAAGCTTCTGCCAGGCTTTCGGATCGAAGACCGGCGCGAGCAGCTGCGACAGCGACTCCGGATCGACCAGGAGGACCGCCTCCTTCGGAGAAATCAGCTTCTCGGCGACGAGATCCGTCGCGATGACTACAGCCGCGTAGCCGGTACGCTTGCCGTTGCGCGTCTGCAGCATGAAGAGCCGCTCGTCCTGGATCGTGAACTCGAAGTCCTGGACGTCCTTGTAGTGCTTTTCGAGCCGCGAGGTGATCGTGCGGAGCTGCTTGTACGCCTGCGGCATGAGCTTCTCGAGCTCGCCAATCGGCTGAGGCGTACGGATCCCGGCGACGACGTCCTCGCCCTGAGCGTTGACGAGGAACTCGCCGTAGAACTCGCTGGCCCCGGTGGCGGGATTGCGCGTGAAGCCGACTCCGGTCGCCGAGCGATCGCCGGTGTTGCCGAAGACCATCATCTGCACGTTGACGGCCGTCCCGATGTGGTCCGGGATGTCGTAGATGCGCCGGTACTCGATCGCGCGCGGGTTCTGCCAAGAGCGGAAGACGGCGTCGCGCGCGCCGCGAAGCTGCTCGAAGGGGTCCTGCGGGAACTCTCGCTTCGCCCGCTGCTTCACGACCCCCTTGTACCGCCGCACGACTTCTTTCAGCGCGTCTTCGTTCAGGTCGGTGTCGAGCTTCGCTGTGCGCGCTTTTTTGACCGCCTCCAGCTCGTGCTCGAACGCATCCTTCGGGATCTCGAGGACAACGTTGCCGTACATCTGGATGAACCGGCGATAGCTGTCGTACGCGAAACGGCCGTTGCCTGTGCGGCGCTTCAGCCCTTCCACCGAAGCGTCGGTGAGGCCGAGGTTCAGGATCGTGTCCATCATCCCGGGCATCGAAAACTTCGCGCCGGATCGGACCGAGACCAGTAGCGGGTTCTCGGTCGATCCGAGCGTCGCCCTGGCCGACTTCTCGAGCTTCTTCAAGTGGTCGAGCATCTCCTTGTCGACGGAAGCAGGCGTCTTCCTGCCCTGCGTGTAGTACAGCGTGCAGGCCTCCGTCGAGATCGTGAAGCCGGGCGGCACCGGCAGTCCGGCGTTCGTCATCTCGGCAAGCCCCGAACCCTTACCGCCGAGCAGATCCTTCATGTTCCTGTTGCCGTCTGCCTTGCCGTCGCCGAAGAAGTACACCAACTTGCGGAGTTTAGGGCTCCGGGCCTTGGGCTTAGGGCTTCGGCGCTTCGACTTCGGGGCGCTCTTCTTTCTACGCATCAACATTTCATTACGACTCCTGAGGAACGACTTCCGAGATGTCGGCGAGATCCAGAACGAGGTCGCGCAATTCGGCGAGGAGCGCCAGTCGCGCGGTCCTGAGTCTGGCATCATCAACCATGACGAAGACGTCTGTGAAGAATCGATCGACCGCCGGTGTAAGCGCGGCAATCTCGTTGAACGCGCGCCGGTAGTCGCCGGCGCCGACCGCCTCTTCGACCGCGGGCCGGCGCCGATCGAGCTCTTCGAGCAGCCGGCGCTCGGCCGGCTCGGTGAGGGCGGCCCGGTCGACGGCAGCGCTGCGGGTCTCGGCGCGGCCATCGAGCTCTTTCGCGATGTTCTTCACGCGCTTGAAGAGCACGGCGAGCGCCTGGAAATCGGCCGACGCGCGCGATGCCTCGAGCGCCTGGGCTACGCGGCGCGCACGCAGCGGCCGAATGCCAGCTCGATGCGTAACGGCACGGACTGTCTCGATCGGCAGCCCGCGCTCGGTCAGCACGAAGCGAACGCGCTCGGTCATAAACGCGCTCAGGGGCGCAAGGGCCGCCTCCTGCCCTTCCGCGGCGGCGCGCGCGGTCAGATCGTCGAGAGAGGGCGCGACGTCGAGGCCCGCCACCTCCGGCAGATCGATCAGGACTTTCACGATCCCCTGAGCCTGCCTCCGGAGACCGAAGGGATCGCGTGAGCCGGTCGGGCGCTCGCCGGCTGCGAAGAGCGACACCAGCGTGTCGAGCTTGTCTGCGAGCGTCACCGACACCCATGACACTGCCCCATCCCCGAGATCCGCTCGCGTCGGCGGAGCGTCCGCTTCGACGCCGATCGGGAGGTACTGGTAGTAGATCGCCTTCCACACCGCCTCGGGGTGCCCTGCTTCGCGTGCATGCAGCCCGCCCATTACACCTTGCAGCTCCGTGAACTCACGCACCATGTCGGTAGTGAGATCGGTTTTGGCGAGCCGCGCAGCCAGCGCGGCGTGCTGCGCCTGGTCCGGCCGGGACAGCATGTCCGACGCAATCCAGGCCGCGAGCGATTCGATGCGCCTGGCCTTGTCGCCGTAGCTTCCCGCCTGCTTGTGAAAGACGACGGTATCGAGTCGATCCATTCGATCCTCGAGCGGCGTCCGCCGGTCCGTCTCCCAGAAGAAGCGCGCGTCCCGCAGCCGTGCCGTCAGGACACGCTCCGAATTGGTCGCAATTGCGCGGCCGCCGTCCTTCGGATCCGCGTTCGTCACCGCCAGGAACGCCGGCTTCAGCTTCCCCGCTTCATCCACGACGGGAAAATAGTGCTGGTGATGAATCATCGTCGTCGTGAGCACTTCCTCGGGGAGGGAGAGGAAAGCCGGGTCGAACGTGCCGGCGATGACCGACGGGTACTCGACGAGGTCCGGCACTTCGTCGAGGAGCGCGCCGTGTCCCTGACGAACGCGTCCGCCGAGTCGCCGGGCGTGCAGCTCGAGCTCGCGCCGGATGCGATCCCGCCGCTCGGATCGATCGAGAATCACGAAGTGCTCCGCCAGTTTGGCGCGGTACTCGTCGAAATGACGGACCTTGATCGATCGGCCGGGCCTGCCGCTGGTGGCGAGGAATCGATGACCGTAGGTCACCGCCTCGGAATCCACGTCGAGTACGGACGATCCGCGCGCCACGGCGGATCGGCCGATCGTGAACGGCACGACGCGACCGCCGTAGAGAAACAGGAGCCAGCGAATCGGCCGTCCGAACGTCAGTTCACCGCGATCGTCGGCGAGCTCCGCGTCCCAGTGCATGGCCTTGGGAAAGCTCAGACCGCGCAGGACGCCGGCCAGCACGTCGCCAAGGACGTCGACTGCCGCGCGCCCACGCTGGCGCCGGTTATAGGCCAGATACTCGCCCTTCGGCGTGCTGACGCGCGTGAGCTCCGGGAATTCGACGTTGTTCTTCTTCGCGAATCCCAAACCGGCCGGCGTAGGCTGGCCGTCGGGCGCAATCGCGGCGCTGACCGGCGGGCCGGTCAGGACTTCCTCGAGATCCTCCTGCCGCTCGGCCACCTTCGCCACGACCGCCGTCAGCCGTCGCGGCGTCGAGAACGTCTCGACCGGCGCCCCGGGCTTCAGCCGCACCTCGGCGAGCCGCGCTTCTAGCACGCGCTTCAGATCGGTGGTGAGCGCCGGGAGCCAGCTGGCAGGTAGCTCTTCGACGCCGATTTCGATTAGAAGTTCGCGATCCATGTCATTTGAAGGGACTAGGGACTCTTGGGTTCCCAGGCACTCCAGGCTGAGCGCCGAGTCCCAAGTCCCCAGTCCCTTCAGGTTCCCCCACCCACGCCTTCGCGATCGCCAGGGCGAGCTGGCGCACGCGGAGGATGTACGCCGTCCGCTCCGTCACGCCGATGCCGCCGGCGGCGTCGAGGACGTTGAACGTGTGCGAGCACTTGAGCGTGTAGTCGAGCGCCGGGAGCACGAGGCCGGCGTTCAACAATCTGCCTGCGAGGGCGTGGTATTCGTCGAACCACTCGCGATGCTGCCGCACGAACTCGGCCCTTCCGAGGCCGTTCACCTGGCCGAAGCTGTACTTGGACTGCTCGACCTCGTCCCGGTGTCGCACGTCGCGATACGTCACGCCCGGTGCCCACTCCATGGCATAAACGTCGTCTACTCCCTGGAGCGTCATCGCGAGGCGCTCGAGGCCGTAGGTCAGCTCCACCGCGATGGGCGAGAGATCGATCCCTCCGGCCTGCTGAAAGTACGTGAACTGCGTGATCTCCAGGCCGTCGTACATCACCTGCCAGCCGATGCCCCACGCACCGAGCGTGGGCGACTCCCAGTTGTCCTCTTCGAAACGCAAGTCGTGCGCGGCCGGATCGATGCCGACGGCTTCGAGGCTCTGCAGGTACAACTGCTGAACCTCGTCCGGCGCCGGCTTGAGGATCACCTGAAACTGGTGGTGCTTGTAGAGGCGGACCGGGTTCTCTCCGAAGCGTGCGTCGGCGGGCCGCCGGGCCGGCTGCACGTACGCAACATTCCACGGGGACGGACCGAGCACGCGAAGAAACGTCTCGGCATGCATCGTTCCGGCACCCATTTCGATGTCGTACGGCTGCTGGATGAGGCAGCCTCGCGACGCCCAGAACTCCGTGAGCTTGAAGATGAGATTCTGGAATGTCACCGAAGCTCCCGCAGCACGCGCACCGACTTGAGCTCCTTCTCCAGGTGCGTTGCGATCAGCCGGCGGTGCGCCGACTCGAGCTCACGGGTCGCGCCGTCCGAGAGACCCAGGCTGGCGACGTCGGCCGGTGGTGTCGAGGCCGCGCCACGCAGGAATGCGAGCGCGGCGGACGACAGGCTGCCGCCGGCTTCGGCCCGCGCCGGCACGCAGGCGCGGCAGACGAACTCGTGCTCGCGCGGCAGGACCACGGCGCCGAGCTGCAGACCGCCGCCGCACACGCCGCAGCCGTCGAGCGATGGATACACGCCCTGCAGCCGCAGCAGCCAGTACTCGAAATAGCGTGCGAGCGGCGCCGTCGGCGCTCCCGCCACGAGCGCCTCGACCATCGCAGCGCCGAGCCGGAAGAGCGCCTCGTGCGGATCGGCGTCCGGCGTCCACTCGTCGAGTAGCTCCGCGAAGTAACCGATGTGCGCGAGGGCAGCCGGGTCGCTTCCGTCCGCTGCCGCGAGCGGCGACCGCATCGGCTCGATCGCGTCGAGGCGAACGAGCTCGCGGTGTTCGCGCTCGAAGTACACCGCGCGCCCTCTCGTCATCGGCTCGAGCCCGCCCATGAAACGCCGCCGCGACTTGAGCGCGTTCTTGGCCACGCCACGCTTCTTGCCCCGATCGCGCGTCAGGAACACGACGATGCGGTCGGCTTCGCCGTAGCGATACGTACGCAACACGAGCGCTTCTGAGCGATAAAGGGGCACTTAGATCTGTAAGTATCTCAGAAAGATCGTTCCCAACCCGAGAAACGACAGGAATCCGAACACGTCGGTTAGCGTCGTGATGAACACCGACGAGGCCAGCGCGGGATCGACCTTGAGCGCCCGGAGCGCCAGCGGGATCAGCGTGCCTGCCGCCGCCGCCACGAACATGTTGATGATCATCGCCATGCCAAGAATCATGCCGAGCACGGCGTTCCCGCGCGTGATCCAGGCAATCGCGGCCGCGATGAGGCCGGTCGCGACGCCGTTGCCGAGGCCGACGAGAATCTCCTTCGTCAGCGCTTTCCGGCTGTTGCCCCACGTCAGTTCGCCGAGTGCGATGCCGCGCACGATCACTGCCAGCGTCTGAGTCGCGGCGTTGCCACCCATGCCGGCGACGATCGGCATGAAGATCGCCAGCGCCGTCACCCGGTCGATCGTCGGCTCGAAGAGCGCGACGACGGTGGCAGCCAGAAACGCCGTGCCGAGGTTGACGATTAGCCAGGGCAGGCGCCGGCGCAGCGAATCGGTCGCGCTGCTGAACACACGGTCGTCGCTCGCCACGCCCGCCAGTCGATAGACGTCTTCGGTCGCCTCGTCCTTGATGACGTCGATGACGTCGTCCACGGTGATGACGCCCACCAGCTTGTTCTCTTCGTCGACGACCGGGATCGCGAGGATGTTGTACGACGCGACGATGCGCGCCACTTCTTCCTGATCCATGTCCGCCCGAACGCTGATGACGTCCGTCGTCATGATCCGTTTTAGCGGCGTGTCGGACGGCACGAGCAGCAGGCGCCGCAGCGAGACCACGCCGACGAGGTGCCGGCGCACGTCGACGACGTAGAGGTAAAAGACCATCTCGACGTCGCGGGCCGATTGCACTTCGGTGATGGCTTCGCCCGCCGTCATCTCTTCGCTCAGCGCGAAGACGTTCGGGTTCATGATGCGGCCGGCGGTCTGCTCCGGATAGTCGAGCAGTTCCTCCACGCCGCCGCCCGGCTTCGGCTTGATCAGTTCGACGACCGCTGCAGAGAGCTCGTCCGGCAGATGGTCGATGATCGTCGCCGCGTCGTCGGTGGGAACTTCCTGGAGCAGCCGTGCGATGTCTTCGGCTGGCCGATCGCTCAGGAGCTCGGCGGCGACCGCCGGGTCCATCTCCGCGAGGGCTTCCATCGCGAGCCGCGCGTTGCGATCGACGAGAACCGAGAACGCCGCGCGACGCTCCTTGTCGGGAAGCTCGGAGAAGAGCTGGCCGAGGTCGGCAGGATACTGCTTCTGCAGCAGGTTCGCCAGGTTGGCGGTGGCGCCAATCCTGAGAAGCCGCTTGACCGAGTCGAGAGCGATGTCGAGTTTGCGCTGGGCCGCCATAGCGGTCGATCCGGAGTTCTTAAAACTCCTTATCTTACATGCAAAAGGTGTCAGGTACCACCTGACACCTTTTACATGCCCAGGTCGTCGAGCACGCGCTCGTTGTCGCGCCAGTCGGCCTTGACCTTCACGTGCAGGTCCAGGAAGACCTTCGTTTCGAACATCCGTTCGAGCTCCTGACGCGCTTCGGTGCCGATTCTCTTGATCATCTCTCCACGGCGCCCCAGGACGATCGGCTTGTGCGACTCCTGCTCCACGAGGATCGTCACGAAGAGCTTCAGGATCTTCAGACCCTCTTCGAAGCGATCCACGACGACGGCGGTCGTGAAAGGCAGCTCGTCACGGGTGTGCGCGAGCAGCTTTTCGCGCACGATCTCGGCCGCTATGACCCGTTCCGGCTGATCGGTCAGGTAGTCGTCCGGGTAGAGCGACTCCCCTTCCGGCAGGTTCGCGATCAACGCCTGCTCGAGCACGTCGACTCCGTCGCCGCTCAGCGCCGACACCGGCACGATAGCCTTGAAGTCGAGTTCTCGACGGTAGCTCTCGATGAGCGGAAGCAGCCGGGGCTTGGCGACGAGATCGATCTTGTTGAGCACCAGCACGACCGGGATGCGCGCCTTCTTGACGACGTCGAGAACGAAGCGATCGCCCTTGCCCGGTTTCGCCGAGGCGTCCACGACGAACGCAAGAACGTCCACTTCGCGGATCGTGTCGATGGCGGAGTCGACCATGCGGACGTTCATCCGGTGTAGTGGACGATGAATCCCAGGGGTATCCACGAACACGATCTGGCCGACACCGGGCACGTTCTTGACGCCGGTGATCCGGTTACGCGTGGTCTGGGGCTTGTCTGAAACGATCGCGACCTTGGCGCCTACGAGGGCGTTCAGCAGCGTGGACTTGCCGGCGTTAGGACGACCGACGAGGGAAACGAAACCGGACTTCAATGCCTAATGCCTGACGATCATTGCGTAGCCTGCGGCTCGGGCTGCGGCAGCCGCCGCATGCGGACCTTGTGGATACGCCGCCGCTCGGCCTCGAGCACGACGACTTCGAGGCCGTCTATCTCGAACACCTCGCCGACGGCCGGCACCCGACCGACCTGCGACAGTAAGTAGCCGCCAACAGTCTCGAAACCTTCCGGACGGATCGTGACGCCGAGCCGCTCGTTGACCTCGGCGATGTTGACCTTCGCGCTGAACGTCCAGGCGCCGTCGTCTTCCTCGACGATCGGCTCCGCCTCGACGTCGTACTCGTCGCGGATCTCGCCGACGATCTCCTCGAGCAGGTCTTCGATGGTGGCCAGCCCGGCCGTGCCGCCGTACTCGTCGACGACGATCGCCATCTGCGCCTGGCGCCGCTGAAACTCGCGCAGGAGCTCAGGGACGCGCTTGGTCTCCGGCACGAACAGGGCCGGCCGGACGTACGTCGTCACCGGCTCGTCGTCTCGCACCGCTACGGCGAGCATCAAATCCTTGACGTAGATGATGCCGACGATGTTGTCGAGGTTGTCAGTGAAGACGGGAACGCGCGAGTACTCCTGCTCGCGAAAAAGCGTGCGCGCATCGCCGACCGACGCGATCGAACTGATGGCGACGATGTCGGGACGCGGCGTCATCACCTCACGCACGAGCGTCTCGTTGAAGTCTACGACCGATCGGATCAGCTGACGCTCTTCCCGCTCGATGAGCGGCGCATCGGGTGCTTCGCCCTCAGGCGTCTCGGCTTCCGGCTCCGTGACCGGCGCCGCCGTGCCTTCCTCCTCACGCTCCCGCTCTTCGACGCCGGGCAGCCGGCTCGCCCGCCGCGCCATCACGAGCGAGAACGTGACGGGCTGCAGAAACCGTGCGATGACATCGAACGACGGCAGGAGGAATTCGAGCACCTTCTGCGGATTACGGCCCACGATCAACGTCGGCAGCAGGTGCTCGCAGACGATGCTGAAGACGGCCACCGAGAGGATGAGCGCCGCGATCGACTGCCAGCCGCCGCGGCCGATCAGGATCGCGAGCAGGATCGTGGCCATCGCGAAAAGGACGCCGAGCAGCAGCCGGACCGGCACGAAGAACTGAACGGGATCGTCGAGGTAGCGTGCGAGTCGATCGCCCGGCCGGCCTCGGTCGGCCACGAACCGGAGCGAGAGGCGCATGAGCAGCGTGAAGGCGGTCTCGACCGAGCCGACGTAAATCGTGGCCAACGCCAACACCACGAGCAGCGCGGGAACCATCTTCTATACGTCCCGCGACAGTCGCTGGCGCGTGCGTGAACGTGGCGTGCGGTTTTCGGGCGTGCGCTCGCCGAGGCTCGTCGTCAGGCCGCCCTTCCGCCGCAACCGGCGCTCCAGCTCAGCCATCTGGCCTGTGTCGGTCTCGTGATCGTATCCCAGAAGGTGCAGCAGTCCATGCAGGCCGAGAATCCGAAGCTCGACCGCCAGACTGTGCCCGAATTGCCGGGCCTGGCGTCCGGCGACGCCACGCGCTATCACTATGTCGCCAAGGGATTTATCGCCACGCTCACGCCCCGAGGCAACGAACGAGAGGACGTCCGTCGCGTAGTCCTTCCTCCGGTATCGCCGGTTGAGCGCGCGCATCCGCGCGTCCGAGACCAGCGCAACCGTGACCTCACCGGTGGCCCGGGCAGGTGCCGCGCGCGCCAGCCACCGCGCGAACCCGGGCGCGCGCGCCGCGCGCCCCCGCCCGTCCACGACGGCGACTCGAATCACTTTCCGGAATTGTACTGTTCGTACGCCTTGACGATCTGTTGCACGAGCGGATGGCGGACGACGTCCTTCTCGTCGAACCGGACGAACGCGAGACCCTCCACGTCGCCGACGACGCGCATGGCCTCGACGAGGCCCGAGACGCGGCCGGCCGGCAGATCGATCTGGGTGATGTCTCCGGTGATCACGGCCTTGGAGCCGAAGCCGAGCCGCGTCAGGAACATCTTCATCTGGTCCGAGGTCGTGTTCTGTGCTTCGTCGAGGATGACGAACGCGTCGTTGAGCGTCCTTCCACGCATGAACGCGAGCGGCGCGATCTCGATCGTGCCCCGCTCGATCAATCGCTCGACCCGCTCGGTGTCGAGCATGTCGTAGAGCGCGTCGTAGAGCGGACGCAGGTACGGGTTCACCTTCTCCTGCAGATCGCCCGGAAGGAACCCGAGCTTCTCTCCCGCCTCCACCGCCGGGCGCACGAGGATGATGCGCGTGACTTTCTTAGCGAGCAGGAACGTCACCGCCTGCGCCATCGCGAGATACGTCTTCCCCGTTCCCGCCGGACCTATCCCAAAGACGATGTCCTTTTCGTCGATCGCCTCGAGGTAGCGGCGCTGGTTCACGCTCTTGGGCAGCACCTGCTTTCGGCCGGACTGTCGCGCCGGGCCGCCGCGAAGGAAGTAGTCGCGAAGCTCGACGCGCTCGTCCTGCGCCACGAGCTGCCCGGCCGTCTTCACGTCTCCGCGCGCCAGCTTGTAGCCCTCGCGCATGAGCGCGGTGAGCTGGTCGAGCACGCGCTCGGCCCTGGCGACGTCCGACGGCGCGCCCTCGACCATCAGGTCGTGGCCATCCGTACGGATCGTCACCCCGAACTGCGACTCAAGTGCTTTGAGATTCTCGTCGTGGGTGCCGAAGAGCGATTCGACCCCCTGCTCGGGGACCGTGATCCGGCGCGTCGAAGAAGCGGGTATTGTCTGGGTCTCCTTGGCGTGCAGGTGTGATTATGCCATACGCCCGCTAGCCGAGCTTGATGTGAAGCTCCCGGAGCTGGCGTAGATCGACCGGCGACGGCGCACCCGCCATGAGGTCGACCGCCTGAGCGGTTTTGGGAAACGCCATGACGTCGCGGATCGATGATTCCCCCGCCAGGAGCGCGACGATCCGGTCGAGCCCGAAAGCGATGCCGCCGTGCGGCGGCGTGCCGTACGCGAGCGCGTCGAGGAAGAACCCGAATCGGGCGCGAGCCTCCTCGTCGGAGATCCCCAGCAGGCGGAAGATCCTGCGTTGCAGATCCTGGCGGTGGATACGAATGCTCCCGCCGGCGATCTCTGAGCCGTTCATGACGAGGTCGTAGGCCTTCGCGCGCACGGATCGCTGGTCGGAGTCCAGGCGATCGATGTCCTCGTCGGCAGGGGACGTGAACGGGTGGTGCATCGACGTGAAGCGCCCATCCTCCTCCTTCCATTCGAAGAGCGGAAAATCGACGACCCAGAGGAGCTCGAACGCATCCGATCTCAGAAGGCCGCGCTCTTTCGCGATCGACAGCCGGAGCTGTCCGAGCAGCTCCGAAGCCGCGAAGCCGGCGCCACTGGCGACGAGCAGCAGGTCCGCTTCGCCGGCGCCCGCAGCGTCGAGCGCCGCATGGATCGATTGTTCACCCGCCGCCTTGAGCACCGAGCTCTGGACGGCGCCGGCCGGGCGCCTGGCCCACACGAGCCCCGATCCGCCCAACTGTTTTGCCTGCTCGACAAGCTGGTCCAGCTCTCGGCGGCTCGCCCGGGCGCCGCCTTCGACGACGAGTCCGCGCACCGCGCCGCCCGAGTCGACGGCGTCCCGAAACACGCCGAATGATGACTGCTGGAAGACGTCCGAGAGCTCGTGGATCGGCATGCCGCAGCGCAGGTCCGGTTTGTCGGACCCATAGCGCGCCATCGCCTCGTCGTACGGCATCCTGCGGAACGGCGCCTCGATCTCGCGCCCGATCGTCTTTAGTACGCGTCGCATCGCGCCTTCCACGATCCCACACACGAGGTCGCGCGTGGCGAACGAGATCTCGACGTCCACCTGCGTGAACTCCGGCTGTCGATCGGCACGCAGGTCCTCGTCGCGGAAGCACTTGCAGATCTGGAAGTAGCGGTCCATTCCCGAGACCATCAGGATCTGCTTGAAGAGCTGCGGCGACTGCGGCAGCGCGAAGAACTC
>DATAFJ010000044.1:0-17105 GCA_036257535.1 Vicinamibacterales bacterium
CGCGCGTCCGGTGACCTTCGGCTCGACCGGCCAGCGCTCGTTCGGCCTCGCGGCTGACGGGTCCATCTGGCAGAACTCGGCGAACGCTGCGGTTCCTGATCCGCCTGCGGTCGCCGGCACGGTGAACATCATCCAGTAACTCAGAGGCACAGCATCGCCGGCGGCGGACACCTGCCGGCGATTGCTACGCTCGTGAATCCGGGGGGGGCGCGAGCGTCGAAGGGCGGAACGTCGAGAGACGCTCCGCCCTTCGTATTTAAGGGGTCAGACCCCATTTTTTCGAATTCCGTAAACCGCGTAAGCTAGAGAAATTCGTGAGATCGTGGTTTACGGAATCCGAAAAAATGGGGTCTGACCCCTTTCGCGGCTTCACCCTCGTCGAGCTGCTCATGGTCGTCGCGCTCTTGGCGGTGATCCTGGCGGTTGCGATTCCATGGTACCGGGGCGCGCGGCGGGCTGGAGACGAAGCGACGGCGTTATCGACTCTGGAGACCGTCAACACCGCCCAGGCCGCGTTCAAGGCGATCTGCGGCAACGGGCGCTACGCGCCGGACCTGCCCGCGCTCGGCACGCCAGTGCCGGCGAGCGGCGAATCGTTTCTGAGCGCGGACCTCACGTCCGGTACGCAGGTGCGGAAAGCGGGATACATCATCCAGATGGTCGGAGAGCCGGTACCGGACGCCCCGGCCGCGTGCAACGGCGCGGCGGTTGCGACAGGGTACGCCGCCACTGCCGATCCGGTCGTGCGCGCGCCAGGGGCACGGTTCTTCGGCACGAACGCGAGCGGCGCGATCTACGAGCATTCCGAGACGCTAACTGGTACCATGCCCGAGTCCGGGCCGGCGCCTGCCGGCCGCGAAATAGGATATGACTGAACGCACACGCCGGTGGTTGCTTGCCTTCGCGATGCTCGGGCTCGGCGCGTCCGTCGCCGCGACGTGGGTCCACTATCAGCTTCTGAGCAGCCCGGGCTACACGAGCTTCTGCGACGTCAGCAGCACGGTCAACTGTACCGAGGCGTATATGAGCCGATTCGGATCGCTCGGCGGCGTTCCGGTGGCGCTCCTCGGCGTGCTCTGGTTCGTCCTCGTTCTCGTTCTGCTGCTGGCCCCTCGATCGAGCGCCGCGCGCGAGAACGCGCCAGCGTACATCTTCGCGCTGTCGACGGCGGCGTTATCGATCGTTCTCTATCTCGCGTACGGATCGTTCATCGTTCTGAAGACGGTCTGCCCGCTGTGTGTCGCGACGTACGTTGCGGTGGGCGCGCTCTTTCTCATCTCAGGCGGAGCCATGTCCTTTCCGATGTCACATCTCCCGAGCCGCGCCGCTCGTGATCTGCGCGCGCTGGTCTCCAGCCCGGCCGCCCTCGTGGTTGCGATTCTCTTCCTCGGCGGCGCGGCAACCGCGGTTGCCTTTTTTCCGCGCGAAGCCACGCCGACCGATGCCGCGACGTCCGCAGCTTCCGACCAGGCAGCCGCCGGGCAGGCGGCTGCGCCCGCCGCGAACCAGGCGGAGCAGAGCGAGTTCGAGCGCTGGTACCTTCAACAGCCCACAGTCGACCCTGGCGTTCCTGCCGACGGGGCGGCGGTCGTGATCGTCAAGTTCAACGACTACCAGTGCCCGCCGTGCAAGCAGACCTACGACAACTACAAGAGCGTGCTGGCGAAGTACCGCGCATCGCATCCAGGCGCCGTGCGGTTCGTGACGAAGGACTTTCCGCTCGACCCGGAGTGCAACTTCAACGCGCCGGGCGGCCAGCACGTGGCCGCGTGTGAAGCGGCCGTCGCCGTCAGGCTGGCCGAGCAACACGCCAAACGCGAGGCGATGGAAGACTGGCTCTTCGCCAACCAGCCGACGCTGACGCCCGACTCCGTGAAACAGGGCGCGCGCCAGGTCGGCGGCGTCACAGACTTCGATCAAAAGTACCCGACGGTCCTCAATCTCGTGAAGGGAGACATCGCCGCCGGCGGCGCCCTCGGCGTCCGATCCACGCCGACCTTCTTCATCAACGGGCGCATGCTGCGAGGCGGTCTGCCACCACAGTTCTTCGATGCGGCGATTGCCTTCGAGTTGAAGCAGGCCAAGCGTTAATCGGAGCCGATCAGACCAACGATGACGGCTGCGATCGCTACCGAGGACCTCACCAAAGACTACGCGGTCGGGTTCTGGCGTCAGCGCCCCTACCGCGCCCTCGACCGCCTCACGATCGAGGTCAGAACGGGCGAAGTCTTCGGATTCCTGGGCCCCAACGGCGCGGGGAAGACGACGACGCTCAAGCTGCTGATGCAGCTGGTCTTCCCAACGTCGGGCCGGGCCGAGATCCTCGGCCGTCCGGTCGGCGACGTCGCCGTCCGCCGGCGCATCGGCTACCTCGCCGAGAACCCGTATTTCTATGACTACCTGACCGCCGAGGAGCTGCTGCGCTACTTCGCCGGCCTCTTCGGCTTTTCGTCGGCGGACGGCCGGGCGCGGACCGCGCGGCTTCTCGACGAGGTCGGGATCGGCGCCGAGCGCCGGCTGCAGCTGCGGAAGTTCTCGAAGGGCATGCTGCAACGGGTCGGCATCGCCCAGGCGCTCATCAACGAGCCCGACGTCGTGTTTCTGGACGAGCCGATGTCGGGGCTCGATCCGCTCGGCCGCCGCGAGGTTCGCGCGCTGATCCTCAGACTGCGCGACGAAGGACGGACGATCTTTTTCAGCTCGCACATCCTGGCGGACGCCGAGGCGCTCTGCAGCCGCGTCGCGATCGTTGCCGGCGGACGGCTGACGGCGGCCGGCCTGCTGGGCGACATGCTGGCGTTCGATGTCCGCGGCTGGGAGCTCGTCGTGAGCCAGGTCTCGCCGGCGCTGCTCGAGCGTGTCCGGTCCGAGGTGCGGCGCGCCACCCCGATTGCCGAGGGGCGCTATGCGCTCGAGATCCCCCCGGACAAGGCGCCCGAGCGGATCCTGGCGAGCCTGACCGCCGCCGGCGCCCAGCTCGTCTCGCTCAACCCGATGCGCGAGACGCTCGAAGATCTGTTCGTCCGCCAGGTCGAGAAAAGCGAGGCGCGCACGTGGTGATCGCAAAAATCGCCGTGAACGTTTTCAAGGAGTCGGTCCGCGACAAGGTCCTCTACAACCTGGTCTTCTTCGCCGTCCTCCTGATGGCCGCCTCGTACCTGATCGGTCAGATCACCGCGGGCCAGGACGTGAAGATCATGAAGGATCTCGGCCTGGCCGCCGCCGCCGTCTTCGGCCTGTTCATCGCGGTGTTCATCGGGATAGGGCTGGTATCGAAGGAGGTCGAGCGCCGCAGCATCTACGCCCTGCTCTCCAAGCCAATCCGGCGCGAAGAGCTGATCCTCGGCAAATACGCCGGTCTCGTGCTGACCCTTGTCATCAACGTCGCGGTGATGGCCGCCGCGCTCTATGCCGTACTCGCGTACTACGACGCGACCGTGCAGGGCATGGCGCGGGAGCGGTGGGACGCACCGGCCCTCGATCCGGCGCTCCTCAAACCGATTGCGATGATTCTCGTCGAGCTGATGCTCGTGACCGCCATTGCGCTCTTCTTCTCGACGTTCTCGAGCCCCATTCTCGCGGCGGTGCTGACGTTCGGCCTGTACGTGATCGGCCACTTCAATGCCGACCTCAGGAACTTCGAGCAAGTCGTCGAGTCTCGGACGGCCGCCTGGATCGCCCGTACGTTGTATTACGTTCTGCCGAACTTCGCCCCCTTCGACATCAAGTCAGACATCGTGCACGGACGGCCGGTGTCGCTCGGCTACATGGCCTGGACGTCGGGCTACGCGGTGCTGTACATCACGCTGCTGCTCGTCATCGCGATCCTCATCTTCTCCAGGCGTGACTTCAAATAGAGTCCAGGCGTGAGTGCATACACCGCAAGCTCCCGTCGCGGCTTCCCGTGGCTGGGCGCCCTGGTTGCCGTCATGCTCGTCTTCGCCAGCGTCACGGTCCAGGTCGCGCGGGATCGCCGCTATCCGCAATCGCAGGTCGACGATCGGCTGCTGTATGTGCGTTCGGGGGAGGCGTTGAAGCGCCTCGTGCTGTCGTACGATGCCCTCGCCGCCGACATCTACTGGATGCGCGCTATCCAACACTTCGGCGGCGAGCGCCGTTCGACATCGACGCGTCGCTACGATCTCTTGTATCCCTTGCTCGAGCTCACAACCGCGCTCGATCCGCTGTTTTCTGCCGCGTACCGGTTCGGCGCCATCTTCCTTTCCGAGCCATTCCCGTCGGGGGCCGGACGGCCGGATCTCGCCATCCGGCTCCTGCAACAGGGCATAAAACACGATCCCCGCTGGCAGTACTTTCACGACGTCGGCTTCATCTACTACTGGCATACCGGCAGGTATTCGGAAGCGGCCGACTGGTTTCAACGCGCGGCGGCGCGGCCCGGCGCGCCTTACTGGCTGACGCCGCTCGCAGCCGCAACGCTCGCAGAGGGGGGACAGCGCGGCGCATCGCGGCTCCTCTGGGAACAACTGCGCATTACGTCGGACACGGAGTTCATGCGGCAGGCCGCCGAACGGCGCCTCGTGCAGCTCAATACTCTCGATCTGATCGATCGCATCGAGCCGTACATCGTGCGGTACGCCGAGGCGAATCCGTACGGGCCGCTCACCTGGGAGCGCCTCTATGCCGCCGGAGTCCTCCGCGGTATCCCTCTCGACCCGACCGGCGTTCCGTTCGATCTGAACCCATGGTGGGGGACGCTGACGGTGTCCGAGAAGTCGTCGCTCTTCCCCATGCCGGCCGAGCCGGGGCCCAGGCCGCCGGCGCACCCGTGAACCTGTCGTCCCCCGGGCCGTGGCTCCTAGCGGCGCTCGGGCTGGCGTTCGGAAGCTTCCTCAATGTCGTCATTTACCGCCTGCCGAGGCGCCAATCGCTCGCATGGCCAGGCTCGTACTGCCCTTCGTGCAGAACGCCGATCCGCTGGTACGACAACCTGCCGGTTCTTGGCTGGCTGCTGCTCGGCGGCCGATGCCGGTCGTGCCGCGCGGCAATCGGCATTCGCTATCCGATCGTCGAGGCGGTGACCGGAACCCTGTTCGTCGTTCACGGCGTCGTGTTCGGCTGGGACCTGATACTGATCCCGCGTCTGATCTTTGCTTCGGCGATGGTTGCCCTCTTTGCGATCGACCTCGAACACAAATTGCTTCCGGACGCGATCACGCTCCCGGGGATCGTCCTGGGCGTGGCATTCAGTCTGTTCTTCCCGCCAGGTCTCTTCAATTCGATGCTTGGGGTCGTACTTGGCTACGGAAGCTTGTGGTTCATCGCAACGGCGTGGAAGATCGTTCGCAGCCAGCAGGCGATGGGCGGCGGCGACCTCAAGATGCTCGGCATGGTCGGAGCGTTCCTCGGCTGGAAAGGCGTCGTCGTCACGTTCCTTCTATCGTTTCTGATCGGTGGCGTCGTGGCGGGCGGGCTGCTGGCGATTCGCAAGGTGCGGCTGGCGTCGGAAATTCCATTCGGCACGTTTCTCGCCGCCGCAGCGGTTTTCGCGAGCCTATGGGGCGAGCGGCTGCTGGCCTGGTACCTCTCGTTTTTCCAGATGTAGCGCCGGCGTTGGGTGTGGGGCCTCAAGGCGATTCAAGCGATGAATGTAGATGCCTACGTGCTGCTCGGCCTGACGGCAATCGTCGGAACGCTGTGCGGCATCGTTGTCTTCTCGATTCTCAAGGCCGGATCGGCCGCCCGCGAAGCGAGGCGCAGCTCGCCTGGCGGGGGCGAATCGGCGTTCATGGCCGCTGCGATGGAGGAAGCCCTCGCGCGGCTCAAGCTCCAGGAGCGCGCGATGACGGCGCGCGCCGAGGCGTCCGAGCGGCTGAGCAGCGAGATCATCGCGAGCATGACGTCGGGCCTCATCGTCGTCGGCACCGCCGGCGACGTTCGCATCCTCAACCCCGCCGGACGCCGGCTGCTCGGGCTCGCGGACGCCGATCGAGGCCGCCACTATCGCGACATGCTGTCGACCGCCTCGCAGCTCGGCGATTTGATCGAGGAAAGCCTGGCGGGGGGCGAACCGATCGCGCGCCGCACGCTCGAGACGAACAATCCGCGTGGTGCGTCGCATCTCGGTGCGACCGTCTCGCAGATTCGCGATACGAACGGGCACGTGGCCGGCGTCATCTGCCTGTTCACCGACCTGAGTGCGGTCGTCGAGCTGGAGGACCAGCTTCGCCTGAAAGACAGCCTCGCCCGTCTCGGCGAGCTGACGGCCGGCCTGGCGCACGAGTTCCGGAACGGCCTGGCGACGATCCACGGTTACAGCCGGCTGTTCGATCTCGACCGCCTGCCCGCCGACTATCGACCGTACGTGGAGGGCATACGCGCGGAGACCGATTCGCTTGGCGAGATCGTCACCAACTTCCTTAATTTTGCGCGGCCGACCGAGCTGACTCCGGCGCCCGTTGAGATGAAAGCAGTCGTCGAGCGTGCGGCCGATGACGTGAGGCAGGAAGTGCGGGCGCGGACGGGAGAGATCCTCGTGCGGGGAGAGTTCACGAGCGTGCTCGGCGACGAAGTCCTGCTGCGCCAGGCGATCAGCAACCTGTTTCGCAACGCGCTGGAGGCCTGTGTCGAAGCCGGCATCACGCCGCGAATCACCGTCGAGGGTACCCTCGATCCGGTTCACAATCACTTTCGGCTGACCCTGTCCGACAACGGGCCCGGCATCGACCCCTCGCTCGGCGACCGCATCTTCCGGCCGTTCTTCACCACACGCGCGCGCGGCATCGGCCTGGGTCTTGCCCTTGTCCAGAAGATCGTCGTCACGCACAACGGGCGCATTACGGCCGCCTCGAGCCCGAACGGCGGCGCCGCCTTTCAGGTGATCCTCCCGCTCGCTACAGTTCCGTCCTGAGCTGCGGAATTTCGCCTGCTGATTTTTCCCATTCCTCGACCCGGATCGGGTCCAGGAGACTGCTGATTTCTGCGATCAATCGCAACCCGATCAGGGACGTGGCGCGTGATTTCGGGCCGTTTATCCCAGGTTTCGTCGTACGGACGGGGCTGGACCGCGGGTTGCTCTATCCCGCCATGTGCGAGAGCGCGAACGAAATGGTTTCACCCTAATCGAGGTCCTCGTGGCCGCAGGTCTGATGGCGACGCTCGCGCTTGGTGTCGCTCCGCTCTTCAAGATCGCGGCCGACAGGAACCGCGGCGCCCGCCTGCAGACGCTCGCGACGCTCATTGCGTGGCAGAAGGTAGAAGAGATTAGGAGCCTGGATTCCGCCGGCCTTGCCCGGTCGGCCGCGGGATCGCTCGACTCCGACACTGACGGGTACTTTGATTATCTCGATGTGCGAGGCGTACCTGTGGGCCGTGCCGATTCTTCGGCGCCGTCCGGCGGCGCGGCGTTCGTTCGGCGCTGGGCGATCGATCCTCTGTCGGCCGGTCCGGCGGGCGTGATCGTCATTCAAGTTCTCGTCGCGCCCGCTGGCCACGCTTCGCGCGGTTCCGTCGGCTGGCGTCTCCATGGAGCGCGTCTGGCCGCGGTCATCCGGGAGCGGCCGTGAGACTCCTCGAGTGCCTGGTGACCGCTGCGATCACGCTCGCGCTTGCCGCCGGTCTCTTCTCGCTGGTTCAGCCTGCGCACGGAATGACCGCCGTGCAGCCCGAGATCGGCGACATGCAGCAGCGGATACGGGTCGCAGCGGCCGCGCTTTCCGGGAGCCTGGTGATGGCGGGTGCGGGTCTCGATCGCGGACCTGCCGGCGGCAGCCTCGGCCGCTACTTCGCGCCCATCTTCCCGTATCGTGCCGGGCGGTTCGAGGCTGATCCGCCGAATGGAATCAGGTACCGGTCCGATGCGATCACGATCCTCCACGTTCCGAAGACGGCGGCGCAGTCCAGGCTGCGGGATCGAGTCGTCACAGGAGCGACGACCCTTACCGTCGACGCCTGGCCGGGCTGTCCTGTGGGCGATCCGGCGTGTGGCTTCTCTGCAGGCATGACGGTTCTCGTGTTCGACGAGACTTCGGCTTGGGATGCGTTCGAGGTCACTGGCGTCGAAGGCGCAACACTTCAGGTCGAGCACCTTGGACCGGTGGGTTCTCACTCGTACGAGCCTGGCGCCGCAATTGCCGAAGCAATCTGGCACACCTATTACCTTGATGATGGAGCCGATCAGTTGCGGCATTACGACGGCGACGAGACGGACGTGCCCGTTGTCGACAACGTCGTCGGTCTGCGGTTTACGTACTTCGGCGCCGCGGCGCCGCCATCTCTACCGACCCCACCCGCCGGCGTCGAGAACTGCGTCGTCGATTCGAGCGGTGCTTCGAAGCTGCCTGTGCTCTCATCCGCCGGCGCTTCCCTCGCGGAGTTGAGTCCGGAGACTCTGTCCGACGGGGGGGTAGGAGCGATCCCGTGGTGCGGCACCAGCGATCACCAGTTCGATCCTGATCTACTCCGAATCCGCAAAGTCCGGATAACTGTTCGAGTGCAGGCAGGAACCGAGACGCTGCGCGGCCCGGACGCCGCCCTGTTCAGGAACCCTGGCCGCGCGAGGCGACGCGATCGCCTTCTACCGGACATCGAGGCCACCATCGATGTAACACCGCGCAACCTCGCACTGGAAGGATGACCAAATGCTCGATGAGATTCCGCGGCGGCAGGAGCAGGGTGTCGTCCTTATCGCCGTCCTGATGGCGTCGATGCTTCTCATGGCCCTCGCGACGGGTCTGGTTGCCGTGACCACTATTGAGACGCTCGTGAGCGCCAACTACCGGAGCGCGACCGAAGGGCTTTTCGCGGCCGAAGCGGGCGCTGAGATCGTCATGGCAGATCTGGTCTCGGCCGCGGACTGGAGCAGCCTTCTCGCTGGCGGTTCAACGGCGAGTTGTCCGGCAGCATTGAGTGCCACCCAGCCGGCGCGGATCGAACCGGCCGCCGTTTGGGGGCCCGATGATCCCGAGTGGCGGCTGAGGCTGTGCGGCCGACTGGACGACCTGATGGCGGCGGAGGGCGTCGAGAGCGAGTTCGCCGTTGCCGCCTGGATCGGGGATGACCCTGCTGACCGCGACGGACAGCCATCGATCGACTCGAACGACGTGCTGGTGGTGAGAAGCGAGGCTTTCGGCCCCTTGGGTGTTCACCGTGGCGTGGAGACAGTCGTCGCGCGCGCGCCAGCCGGAATCCGGGTTGTTTCTTGGCGTGCCGTTCTGTGAATCGGCTCGACCGTATTTCTGCTAAACTATTGGTATCTATGACTAAAAAGCTCCACCGGACGCTGTGGGCCGTGGCTTTGGGTATCGTCGCAGCGGCTCTCGTCGCCCGCCCGGTTGCGGGCCAGTCGCTGGCGGACATCGCCCGGAAGGAGCAGGAGCGGCGCAAGGCGGCGGCGAGCGCCGCGAAGGCCGACAAGGACAAGGACAAGAAGGTCTACACGAACAAGGACCTTGGACCCGGCGGGCCGCAGCCCGAGCCCGTCCAGACGGAAACAGCCCCGGCGCAGGCAGCGCCCTCTGCACAGGGCTCACACACGCACGAAGCGCCTGCGGCCCAGGCGCCTGCGCCCGCGGCGGGTGCGCCGGCGGCGGCGGGAGAGAACCGCGACGAGAACTGGTGGCGCAACCGGATAACGACGGCCCGCGCTGACGTCCAGCGCCAGACGCTGTTCCTCGAAGCCATTCAGAGCCGCGTTAACGCGCTCACGACCGACTTCGTCAACCGCGACGACCCCGCCCAGCGAGATCAGATCGCCGTCGAGCGCCAGAAAAACCTCGCCGAACTGGAACGCATCCAGAAGGAAATCGAGCGGCTGAAGAAGCAGGTTGCCGACATCGAAGAAGAGGCGCGCCGAGCCGGCGTTCCAGCCGGCTGGCTGCGGTGACGGCTCCCCCGGCACGCATTCTCCTCGTCGAAGACAAGGATTCGCTTCGGGCGATGCTGAAGCACGCGCTCGAACGGCAGGGGCATGCCGTGCTCGAGGCCCGCGACGAGCCGGAAGGTGTCCGCGCCCTTCAACAGGATCAGCCCGATCTCGTCCTGTCCGACCTGCGCCTCCCGGAAGGAGACGGCTTCGGCGTGCTGCGCGCGTCGAAGGAGATCGACGCCGACATCCCGGTCATTGTCATGACCGCGTTCGGGCGGATCGAGGATGCGGTAACGGCGATGAAGGAAGGCGCGCTCGACTTCCTCGCGAAGCCGGTCGATCCGGATCACCTTCTCCTGCTCGTGGCCCGGGCGCTCGAGCAGCGCCGGCTCGTGAACGAGAACATCCTGCTGCGCGAAGAGCTGGCCGTTCGCCGGGGCGCCCCGCACATCGTCGGCGAAGATCCGATTCTTCGCAAAGTGCTCGCGACGGTGCAGCGTGCGGCGGCTACCGACACGACCGTGCTCATTGAAGGAGAGAGCGGTACGGGGAAGGAGCTTTTCGCGCGCACGCTGCACGCGCTCAGCCTGCGTGCCGATCAGCCATTTGTCGCAATCAACTGCGCCGCCATCCCGGAAACGCTCCTCGAGTCGGAGCTCTTCGGCCACGAAAAAGGGGCGTTCACCGGCGCCGTCGCGCGGAAGCCGGGCAAGTTCGAGCTCGCGCACCGCGGCACGTTGTTCCTCGACGAGATCGGCGATCTGCCGCTCGGGCTGCAGGCCAAGATCCTGCGCGCGCTCGAGGAAAAGCGGTTCGAACGGCTTGGCGGCACGTCATCTGTCCAGGTCGATGTGCGGCTTGTGGCGGCGACGAATCGCGGGTTGAAGGCGCAGGTCGCACAGCGCCGCTTCCGCGAGGACCTCTACTTCCGCCTCTCCGTGTTTCCGATCACGGTGCCCCCGCTGCGCGAGCGGCGCCAGGACATTCCAACGCTGGCGCGATACTTCGTGGAGCGTTTCTGCCGCGAGATGAAAAAGAAGACGCTCGTGCTCTCGCCGCAGGCTGTCGAGGCGCTGCAGAACTATCCGTGGCCGGGCAACGTCCGGGAGCTTCAGAACTGCATCGAGCGCGCGGTGATCCTCACAGAGGAGGATGCAATCCATCCCCGTCATCTCAACCTGGCGCTCGTACGCGCGGAAGAACCACCCGAGGCGTCCAGCCCCTGGTCGCAGATAGATCTGTCAGGAACTCTGATGGAGGCCACGCGCCGGATCGGCGCGGAGGCCGAGGCCCGGAAGATTCGCGCGGCGTTGGCTGAGGTGGGTGACGACAAGGGCCGCGCATCCGAAATTCTCGGCATCAGCTACAAGGCGCTGCTCGCGAAGATGAAGGAGCACGGGATCTAGCGTAGACCGATTTTCCTGAGCGCCTGCGTCAATTCCTTTTCGGACACGTCGTCTAGGACGGCCGCCTCGCCGATCTTCGGCGTCACGATGAAGCGGAGCCGGCCGTTCAGGACTTTCTTGTCGCGCCGCATCGCCTGAACGACCTGCGCAGCGGTCAGGTCGCCCACTGGTGGCAGCGGTCCCATCTGAACGACAAGCCGGGCCAGGGCGTCGCGATCCTCTGACTGCATCGCGCCGCGCGCGACGGCGAGCTCCGACGCCGCGAGCATCCCGTAGCCCACGGCCTCACCATGCCTGAACCGCCGGTACTTCGTGACGGCCTCCAGCGCGTGACCGGCGGTGTGTCCGAAGTTCAGGATCCTCCGCATCCCGTGCTCGCGTTCGTCGTTCTCCACGATGGCCGCCTTGATGCGGCAGCAGGCGGCGATCACCGGTTCGAGGACGAAAGTCTGTCGGGCGAAGAGGGCGGTGAGATTGGCCGCGACGCGGTCGAAGAGCGCCCGGTCGGCGATCATGCCGTACTTGACGACCTCGTACAGCCCGGCACGGAACTCGCGGCGGGGGAGTGTGTCCACGAGCGACGGATCCACCGCCACCAGGGCCGGCTGATGAAACGCGCCGATCAGATTCTTGCCCTGCGGATGATTGACGCCCACCTTGCCACCGATCGCGCTGTCGACCTGCGCGAGCAGTGTCGTTGGCACGTGGACGAGCGTGATGCCGCGGAGATATGTTGCCGCGGCGAAGCCGGCCATGTCGCCGATGACGCCGCCGCCGACAGCTACGAGGACGGCGCCTCGATCGGCGTCCGCTCGAATCAGCGCATCGTAGATGCGGCTGACGGTTTGGAGGTTCTTGAAGCGCTCGCCGTCAGCGACGATGACCGGCTCGTCGCGCGTCGAGAGCCCGGCGCCGATGCGCTCCCCGTGCAGCCGCCACACCGTCGTGCTCGAGACCACGAACCGCTGACGGCCGATGCCGGCCGAGTCGAGCAGCGGCTCGAGACCGGACGCGAGACCCCGGCCGATGCGGATGTCGTACGCTGGCGACGGCGCGCGGACGGCGGTGGTTTCCATCGAGGATTCCGGCTGAGTAGGATAGCAGGCTGTGGACCTCGCCGGCGACTTTCTGATCATCGGCAGCGGTATTGCGGCGCTGCGGGCGGCGGCCGCGGTCGGGCTCGCCGGGCAGGTGATCGTCCTGACCAAGGCGGAGCCGGCCGAAGGCAGCACCGGATACGCGCAGGGTGGCATCGCGGCGGCGGTGGGTGACAGCGACAGCCCGGAGCTGCACGCGCGCGACACGATCGCCGCAGGCGACGGCCTCTGCGACGAGCGTGCTGTGCGGATCCTCGTCGGGGATGGCGCTCAATACGTGCGCGAGCTCATCGAGTGGGGCGCGAGGTTCGATCGCGACGAGTCGGGCAGGCTGTCGCTGGCGCGCGAAGGCGCTCACAGCGTTCCACGGGTGCTTCACGCGCGCGACGCAACCGGTCGCGAGATTGGCCGTGCTCTCTGGGAGCGCGTGTCCCGCGATCCGGCCGTGCGTGTCATCCCCCACGCACTGGCGATAGAGATCATCCGCGAGGGTGGGCGCGCGATCGGCGTCCGCTTCCTGGGAGCCGATGGGATTCCGGGCGTCGCGCGTGCTTCCGCGATCATGATCGCGACCGGCGGGGCGGGCCAGATCTACCGTGAGACCACGAACCCCGCCGTCGCGTGCGGCGACGGGATCACGATGGCCTATCGTGCCGGTGCGGCCGTTGCGGACCTGGAGTTCGTCCAGTTTCACCCGACCGCGCTTGCCGTCGATGGCGCGCCAAGGTTCCTGCTGTCAGAGGCACTGCGCGGCGAGGGCGCGCGTCTCGTCAACGCAGACGGCGAGCCGTTCATGGCGCACCTCGATCCGCTCGGCGATCTCGCGCCGCGCGATCGCGTTGCGCGTGGAATCTCGCGCGAAGCGGCGCGGACCGGCCAGCCCATATATCTGTCACTGCAGCACCTAGATCCCGAGTTCGTGCTCGGCAGGTTTCCGCTGATCGCCGACGCCTGCCGCCGTGCCGGGCTCGACCTCGCCCGCGACCGCATTCCTGTCGGCCCGGCCGCTCATTACCTGATGGGCGGCGTATGGACCGACCTGGACGGCCGAACATCGATTCCGGGGCTGTTCGCGGCGGGCGAGGCGGCGTGCACTGGAGTTCACGGCGCGAACCGTCTTGCGAGCAACTCGCTGCTGGAGGGGCTCGTTTTCGGGGCGCGCGCAGGGCTCGCCATGCGGCGCTGGATCGAGGGTGCGCGTGACGACTGGACGCCACAGAACGCGTCCGCTGCGAGTTCTGAGTCAACGCGCGGTTCATCGTCGGGGCAGCATCCGGTCCTGAAGCTCCGCGTGACGGACTTCGAGGTCCGCGATCTGATGTGGCGCAACGTCGGTCTTTTCCGGGAGCGGTCCGGCCTGGAGCAGGCGATGCGGGTCCTCGGCGATGCGTGGACGACGGCGCGCGAATCGCTGGCGGCAGGTGCACGTCTCGACGCCGCCGCCTGGCGCAGCCTGACCATCCTGACTGTTGGTCGCCTCATCGCCCGTGCGGCGATGCGCCGGGAGGAAAGCCGGGGCGCTCACTTCAGATCCGACCATCCGAAGCGCGACGATATACACTGGATGCGTCACATGACAGACAGTATCGAGGTTCAATGACCCAGACAGGCGACAAGGCAGATAAGACGGCGCTGGTTACGGAAATCACCCCGCAATCCGAGGACTTCTCTCAGTGGTATCTCGACGTGGTGCGGAAGGCGGAGCTCTCCGACTACTCACCGGTCAAGGGCTGCATGGTGATTCGTCCGTACGGCTACGCGATCTGGGAGCTGATTCAACAGGCGCTCGATCGTCGCTTCAAGGCGACGGGCCACGTCAACGCGTATTTTCCGCTCTTCATTCCCCAGAGCCTGCTGCTGCGCGAGAAAGAGCACGTCGAGGGCTTTGCACCGCAGGTCGCGTGGGTAACCAAGGGAGGCGACGAACAGCTCGCCGAGCCGCTGGTCGTGCGGCCCACGTCCGAGGTCGTCATCGGGACGATGTACGCGAAGTGGATCAAGTCGTGGCGTGATCTGCCCGTGCTGATCAATCAGTGGGCGAACGTCGTCCGATGGGAGAAAGTCACGCGTCCGTTTCTGCGGACGACGGAGTTCCTCTGGCAGGAAGGGCATACCGCTCACGAGACCGAGCCCGAGGCGCAGGAAGAGACGCTTCGCATCCTCGAGCTCTATCGCGAGTTCTGCGAGACCGAGCTCGCGATGCCCGTCGTCGCCGGCCAGAAGAGCGAGAGCGAAAAGTTCGCTGGAGCCCAGAAGACGTACTCGATCGAGGGGCTGATGGGCGACGGCCGCGCGATGCAGGCCGGCACGTCCCATAACCTGGGGCAGAACTTCGCCAAGGCCTTCGAGATTCAGTTCCAGGGGCGCGACAAGTCGCTGCAGCATGCCTGGACGACTTCGTGGGGGGTGTCCACGCGGCTCATCGGCGGCGTCATCATGACGCACGGCGACGACAGCGGTCTCATCCTGCCGCCGCGGGTTGCGCCGTATCAGGTCGTCATCGTGCCCATCTCGCGAGGCAACTGGCAGGAGACCGTACTGCCGCGCGCGCAGGAGATCCGTGACGACCTGACCGCGACTGGTCTGCGGGTCATGCTCGACGACCGTGACGCATACACACCCGGATGGAAGTTTGCCGAGTGGGAGATGCGCGGCGTACCCCTGCGGCTCGAGATAGGACCGAAAGACATCGAAAAGAATCAGGTCGTCCTGGCGCGTCGCGACTCGAGGGAGAAGGCTTTCGTGCCGATGGCGGGGCTGACGGCCCACGTCGCGGGCCTGCTCGATACGATCCAGCGCGCGCTCCTCGACCGGGCCGTCAAGTTCAGGGAAGAGCACACGACGCGCGCGGACACGTACGAGGAGTTCAAGCGGATCATGGACGGACGCCCCGGCTTCGTCATCTCTCCATGGTGCGGCGACGCGGAGTGCGAAGCTCAGATCAAAGCGGAGACGCAGGCGACGCTGCGCAACATCCCGATGAATGCCGTCCGGTGGGACGCGGGCGGGCCGCCCTGCATCAAGTGCGGCCGGCCGGCGGTTGCCGAGGCGTGGTTCGCGAAGGCGTACTGACGAGGACCTCCGCCTGGGGCCAGCGCGCGAGGGCGCGCCTGACGGCGGCGCTCCGCCGGGTCAGCCGCTCGCGCTTGACGATCGCCTTGAATGCCTCGCCGAGCTGGCGCCTCCACCAGTCGCCTCCCGGCTTCGCTTTCGACCAGGCACCGGCGAGCGCTTCGAGGCACGATTCGTCCCCTACGGCCGTGACGGCTGCCAGGAACCCGACGGGCAGCGGCTCCGATGCCGCAGCGAGCGCCTCGCGCAGGTCGTAGAGCATCACGCGGCTGCCGCGCGCGGCAAGCACCTGGTGCGCCGCGCCCCGCGCCGCGCGCCAGGCGGCGCGTTCTTCCGCGCGCCGCGCCGCCGATTCCCGATCGCGCAGCATCTCGACGAGATGACCGAGCGTTCCAAGGGGCGTCGTCTCGCCGTCGGTCTGAATCGCCGCGCGGACCGCTTCGGGATCGTCAGGCAGACGCGCGAGGAATTGCTCGAGGCTGGCCTCTTCAAAAACACCCGGCGGGGGAGTGGCCGCGCGGCCTCCGTACAGCTCGTCCAGCGCTTCGTGAGCCGCCAGCCGGACCGGCTCGGGCCGGCGCCGGTCCATGCCGATCGAGGTCAATCCCTCGAGTGCCCGCGCCGCCGTCTCGCGATCGTCGAATCGCAGGAAGCTGCGTACGAGGGCGACCGCCGCAACTGCCGCCCGCGGATCGGAGTCGGTGAGCCGTTCGAGCGCAGGACCGAGCGCGCGGCGATCGCCGATCGCCTCGAGCGCCCGAAGAATTGCCGTTCGTGCCGGCGCCGGCGGATCGGCGCTCAGCGCATCCAGGAGCCGGGTGACCGCGCGCGGACCGATAATCGCCAGCCGCGCGATCGCCGCCTCGCGCCGGATCTCGTCGTCGCTCGCGAGCTCGGCGACGAGCCGGCTGATGTCGCGCACCGCCGATGACTTGATCACCATGGGTAATTTGGCGATTTGGTGATCTGGTGATTTGGTGATTTGATCTCAAACAAGATCACCAAATCACCAGATCACCAAATCACGAGATGATTATATGAGGGGAGCGGTTCTGGGAGCGGCGTTTGCCGCGACGGCGTGGAGCGGCGCAATCGCCGGCCAGTGGGCCGCGCCGCGCGGGGAGGTCATCTTTCCCGACAAGACCCGTGTCTCGGTCGAGATCGCGCGGGCACCCGCCGAGCGCGAGCGCGGGCTCATGTTCCGCGAGCGGATGGGACCCGAGGAAGGGATGATCTTTCTCTTCGAGGAGGCTGGATCGCATCCGTTCTGGATGAAGAACACGCTGATCCCGCTCGACATGATCTGGCTCGACCCCGGCCGGAAAATCGTGCACATCGCGCACTCGGTCCCGCCATGCAAGGCCGACCCGTGCCCCACGTATCCGCACGAGGGCCAGGCCCTCTATGTCGTTGAAGTGAACGCCGGCTTCGCGAAAAAGCACGCCGTGAAGGTGGGCGACGTCCTCGAGTTCAAGGGATTGGAGAAAAAAGAATAGGCCCGGCCTGAAAGGCCGGGCCTATTCTTCCGGTTCGTTCCCGCCGGTTCGTTACCGCTGCAATCTCACGACCATCGCGGCGCGCCGGTTGAGGCGCCGGGTTTCTTCACGCGCGTTGTCGTGCTTCGGCCGCTCCTCGCCGTAGCTCACCGTGCGCAGCCGGTCGGGCCCGATGCCGCGGCTCTGCAGGTAGTCCCGCACCGCGTGC
>DATAFJ010000046.1:0-37951 GCA_036257535.1 Vicinamibacterales bacterium
ATTCCGGTTCAGCAGAACGATCTCCTGTTCGTGATGAGCGGCTACCGGAATCCGAACCTCATGGCCATCCGCCTCGGCCGCGAGGGGGACCTTACGGGCACCGACGCCATCGTCTGGAGCACGACGCGCGGCCTGTCCTACACGCCCACGCCGCTTCTCCACGACAACAGGCTGTACGTCCTGACCGACAACGCGCAACTGACCTGCTTTAACGCCACGACCGGCGTTCCGCTCTATCAGCAGGCGCGTCTGGAGAAGCCGTACAACTTCAAGGCTTCTCCGGTCGGCGCCAACGGTAGGCTCTACCTCGCCACCGAAGAAGGCGATGTGGTCGTCGTGAAGATGGGGGACGCCTTCGAGGTACTCGCGACCAACACGTTGACGGATCAGTCGTTCATCGCGTCGCCGGCGATCGCGGGCGGCGACATCTTCCTGCGCAGCCGGACGCATCTCTTCCGCATTTCGCGATGAAGCTCGCACCAGCGTTCATCGCGGTAGTCGTGGGCGCTGCGGTAAGTGCTGCCCCGCTCATGCAGAGTCAGAAGCGATCGGGCCTCGAAGCCAAGGTTCAGGCACTCGCGGCAGGGTTCCAGGGTGAGCTCGGATGCTTCGCGAAGCGCCTCGGAACGGATGACACCATCGAATGGCGGGCGGACACCCGCTTCCCTACCGCGAGCGTGATCAAGCTGCCGATCATGGTCGAGGCCTTCGAGCAGATCTCGCGCGGCGCTCTTTCGGCGGACGCGATCGTCCCGGTCAGGGCGTCGGCCAAAGTGGGCGGATCCGGAGTACTGGGGGAGCTGCACGACGGCGCGGAGGTCACGATCCGCGATTTGATACGGCTGATGATCGTCGTGAGCGACAACACGGCGACTAACCTGCTTCTCGAGCACGTCGGCGTCGCGAACGTCAACGCCCGCATGCGTGCGTATCAGCTCGCGAACACGATCCTCTTCCGGCCGACGTTCGGCAAGAAGGCCGAGGCCAACCCTGAACTGGAGCGCGAGTTCGGCCTCGGGATGTCGAGGCCGCGCGACATGGGCGTGCTGCTGGAGATGATCGCCACCGGCCGTGCCGTGAACGAGTCCGCCTCGAAGGAAATGCGCACGATCCTCGAGGCGCAGCAGGACACGCGGATGATCCCGCGCAGGCTGCCGTTCGACACGCGCGAGATCGTGGTCGCGAACAAGACCGGCACCGATGAGGAGAAGCTCGCGGACTCATCCGGCGTCAGCGGCCACGTCCGCGCGGACGTCGGGATCGTCCGCAGCGGCGAGACCACGTACGTGATCGCCATCTTCGCGAGACGAATCAAGGACCGTTCCTGGATGCCGGACAACGCCGGGCTTCTGGCGGGCGCGGAGATCTCGAGGCTGATCTTCGACGCGTTCACGAAGCAGCCCTAAAGGGCTGCGCTACCGCTTCAGCTTGTACCCTTTCGGCAGAAACTCGAGTGCCACCAGCAGCCGCACCCCGGACGGGTCGGGGCTCTCGCGCCACGTGACGTAGACGAGATCTTCGGGGTGTCGCTGTCCACACGGCATGTCGCCGCGCAGCTCGTCGCGGTACGTCACGATCTGAACGTCCTGGAACTGGCTTCCCCGCAGCCGGACGATTTCGCCGCGGATGCGGACGTCCACGGCGAAGCCGCCGACGCACTCGATTCGCGACAACATCCCCGCGGCTCGCTGCTCGCCCGGCCGCGCCGTCCGGAGCTTCAACAGCGAGACCCGCCCCGAGCTGTCGCGCGGCGCCTCCACGTCCGGCGCTTCGGCGGCGGCGAGCTCGACGACTGACACATGCTCGAGGAGCGTTCGCATCTGATCGCGGTGAGAGGCGGCGCGGGCACTGCCGAGCAGGGGTTCCAGAACCTGGCGCGCCTTCGCCGGTTCGCCATTCCGGACGAGCGCCTCCGCATACCTCACGGAGTAATCGAGGCGCATCGGCGCGAGCACCATCGCGCGCCCGCTCGCCTCGACGGCCGGGACGAGGTCCCCGCCGGCGTCCATCAGCAACCCGCCGAGGACGAACCAGGCGTGCGCGAGAGTGGCACGGGCACCAACGGCCCGGCGCAGGGCATCGATCGACGCGGCCAACGTGGCGTCGTCTGCCGCTCCCGCGTCAGAGACGAGCGCGTCGCTGCCAGCCAATCCAAACATGTAGTCCTGCAGCCAGTCGCGAGACGAGTCGCGCACGCCCGAGAGCAGAGACTTGGCCTCCGCCCCGCGTTTCTGCTCTGCGCGCACGCGCGCGAGTACGGTCCTGGCGCGCCAGCCTCCCGGCCGCGCGGCCGCCGGCTCGAGCCGCACGACTGCCTCGTCATGGCGATCCTGCTGCAGCAGGAAATAGCCGAGGAAGGCGTCCACGTCCTCCTCGGTCACAGCGGTCGCGTCCGCCGTGCGAGTCGAAATCCGTTCCGGGAGCGTCATCTCTACTACAGGCAGCCGCGGACGCCGCAGATATTCCTTGAATCCCCTCTCGATCTCCTCGTTGCCGAACACGCTGCGCCAGGCGGCCGTTGGAGAAGTACCCGTCTCGACGGCATCCATGTATTTCAACAAATGGCCGCCGCGCTGCGGCGTTCCGCGCAGCAGGTAATGCACGAGCGCCCAGGACTGCGCGTACAACAACGTGCGGCGGTCGCCGTCGTGATAGAGCTGCGAATCGCGCTGTACGCCAACCAGCTCGTTCAGCGAGAGCAGGCGTCCTTGCCGCAGCTTCTGAAGATGGGCGTCGATCGGCTGACCGATGATGGCCTGCCGGCCATCGCGCCGGAGCTCGAACGTGGCGTAGTACTCGGCGAGCCCTTCGCCGAGCCAGACCGGCTGGTTCGGCGAGACGTTCAAGAAGACGAGGTGCGCGTACTCATGAAAGATTGGATGAAAGCTGCGCTTGCCGGCAACGACGGCGATGTAGTTGATGTCCGTGCTTCCGACGAAGACGCCCCCCGCCTCGACCCGCTTCCCACGGTAGATCGGCTTGAACGGATCGAAGGATCGAGTGGAGTCGAACACGAGAACGACGGTGGGAACGATTGTCGCCGTCGCCTGCGGCGGCACGAACTGCGCGAGCGCCTCCCGGAACCGCTCGAATTCCGATGCCGCCGCCCTTAGCTCGCCCTCTCCGGCGTTGCCGACGATCGTGAAGTTCGGCACCTCCAGGCGCATCCAGCCGGACGCGGCGCGCACCGAAGGAGCATGATGGCCCGCGAGGTGGAGAGCGACGAGAACGAGGACGATCGATCGCGAGCCCATTCAGCGCCTACCCGGTTCGGAGTGCCGGCGCCATCATCCCACATTCACGGCGTTGACGCGGGACCGGGGTATCGTCTATTGAGCCGTTTGTGGAGTCACACATGATGGTGGGAGATGCGGATGATCGCGTCCGGCAGGGTCTGGAGGAAGTCCGCGAGCTGCTCGATCGGCACCGCGTGCTGACGACGCTCGCGAGCCGCGAGCCGTCCGCCGATCGGCGCGAGCTGCTGGAGCACATGCAGCGGCGGCAGAACCTCGTCGAGCTCCAGCGCCGCTTCGGCCGGCGCCATCCGGCGGATCTGGCAGCCATCCTGGAGGCGCTGTCGCCGGAGGATCGCCAGCTCGTCTGGCGGCAGCTCGAACCGGCGCAGGCGGCGCGCGTCCTCCTCGAGACGGGCGAAAGCGTCCGCGAATCGCTCATGCACGAGCTGGGACGCGACGAGCTCGTCGCGGTACTCACCCATCTGGACGGCGACGACCTCGCGTATCTCGCCGACACAATCCCGGAGGAAGTGCTGGCCGAGGTCTCTCACCTTCTCGAAGCGGCCGACCGCCGGTTCTTCCTCGACAGCCGCGCCTGGAGCGAGAAATCGGTGGGACGGTTGATGACGCCCGACGTCGCCGTCGCGCGCGAGTCGCATACGCTCGGCCAGACGATTGCGGAGCTCCGCACGCGCGGCGCGCTCCCCGATCACACCGAGCGGCTCTTTGTCGTCGACGCGCGCAACATCCTGCGCGGCGCCGTGGGCCTCGACGCGCTGCTCGCTCGAGAGCCGGACACGCCTGTCGCCGCGGCGATGGCGACCGACGTTGTTTCATTCACGCCGGATCAGCCCGCGGCGCAGGCGGCGCAGGCGTTCGAACGCTACGATCTCATCTCCGCGCCGGTCGTCGACGAGCGCGGGAAGCTCGTTGGCCGGGTGACGGTCGATCGAGCGGTGGATTTCATGCGGCAGGAGGCGGAACAGCAGGCGCTCTCGCTGGCCGGCCTCCGCGGCGAAGAGGATCTCTTCGCGAGCGTCTGGGAGTCGGCGAAGAACCGGTGGCCGTGGCTCTGCCTCAACCTGTTCACGGCATTCCTGGCGTCACGCGTGATCGGTGCGTTCGAGCAAACGATCCAGCAGCTCGTCGCGCTCGCCGCGCTGATGCCCATCGTCGCGAGTGTCGGCGGAAACACGGGCAACCAGACCATCGCGCTCGTCATCCGCGGCCTGGCGCTCGGGCAGATTCACGAGACGCACGCCTGGCATCTGGTGCGCAAGGAGCTGACGGTTAGCCTCCTCAACGGCCTGACCTGGGGCAGCGTCATGGCCGTGGTCGCAGGGCTGCTTTATCACAGCGGCCCGCTCGCGGTCGTGATGATGGCGGCCGTATGCCTGAACCTGATCATTGCCGCGCTCACCGGGATCGCGGTCCCGCTGGCGCTCAAACGCGCCGATCGCGATCCGGCTCAGGGCTCGAGCGTCGTCCTGACGTTCGTGACCGACAGCATGGGATTCTTCCTCGTGCTGGGACTCGCGAGGATCTTCCTGATCTAGAACCGATAGCCCAGCGTGATCGCGAACGTGCTATCGGTGTTGTCGCGGCCCGGCGCCGGGCTGCGATCGTAGTCGAGATCGCTCTGGATCGTCGACGCGAGCGCCCCGACAATCCGGAACCGGACGCCATTCTGCATGCGGAAAAACAGGTTGTCGTCGCCGGTCAGGCCGATGTAGGTGTCGTGGTTGTGAAAGGCCTCGACCCGCTTCTCGGCGAAGAAGATCTGCGCGCGGACGCCCTCCCGGAGCGCGAAGTAGTCGTCATCCTCCAGGGGATCTGCGAAGTTCTCGTTCACGTAGCCGAGACCGCCGTTGACCGACAGGAGGCCGCGAGACGTTTTCCAGACGTCGTACCCGATCGCGGCACCGAGCGCGGTGCGAAGATCGAGGCTCTTGAACTCGTCACTGGTAAAGATCGCGTTGCCGTTGACGTACAAGCGATCGGTCAGAAAGCGGTCGTAGTTGAACGCGAGGTTCCAGTTGTCCGCCGTATCCGCGCCGGAATCCTCGGCCTTGTTGATGGCCGCCGCGGTTGAGAAGCGATCGTTCGGCCGGATGGCGATGAGTTCGCCGTCGAGCCTGAGGCTCGTGACGTCGGTGTTCCCGCTCGTCGTCACGAAGCCAACATTCGCTGATCCCGTCCAGTCGAGCGGCGGCGGCGGAACCTCGATTGCGACGACGTCACCGAGCGCCAGACCGGCGAACGGACGGAACTCGGGCTCCCCTCCTTTTACGGTGATGAGCATCGGCTGGTCGATGGTGAGCGCGGTGACTTCATCCCAGGCGACGATGAGCTCGCCACCTGGCGTCTTGAAGGTCAGCTTGCCGCCGTCGAGTGCGACAACCTGACCCGTGATGCGATCGCCGTTCTTGAGCCGCAGCTCGTCGGCTGCCGCCGGCGACGCCAGAAGGAACACGAACAAGATGCCAGAAACGACCGGACGCATCCGGTGATTCTACGCGGGAATCCGGCGCTCACGTATCGGCGCGGAGCGCCGCCAGCGGATCGACGCGCGCCGCCCGGACCGCCGGTACGAGGCAGGCGGCGAGCGCGACGACGATCGCCAGCGCCGCGGCGCCGCCCAGAGCAGCCGGATCGTACGGCCTCACGCCAAAAAGGACCGCGGCAAGCGCCCGCGCCGCCAGCCAGGCGGCCGCGACGCCGGCCAGGCTTCCGACAATCGTCAGCACCATCCCCTGACGAAGAACGAGCCACACGACGCCTGAGGCCTGCGCGCCAAGCGCGATCCGTATGCTGAGCTCCTGACGGCGCTGAGCGACGGCGTACGACAGCATTCCGTAGATCCCGAGCGCCGCCAGGCCGAGCGCAAACGCAGCAAACGCGCTCATGAGGAACATCAGGAAGCGCGGCTGATCCACCGCCGCGCCGAGCACGTCGTTCATCGTCCGGAGATCGGCGATCGGCAATCCGGGATCGGCCTTGCTGACGGTTTCTTTCAGGGCCGCGGCGAGCCGTCCGGGATCGTCGCCGCGAACGACGACGAACATGCTGCGGAACGGAAACTGACGCTGCGTGTGATACAGAGCCGGCTCGTTGGCCGCCTGGAGCGCGGTGTTCTTGACGTCGGCGACGACGCCGACGATCTCGTGCTCGCGTGTGGTCTTCAGACTGCGTCCCAGGGGGCCGATGCCCGTGGCCAGCGACATGATCGTCCGGCCAACCGGATCCTGGCCGCCGAAGTACTTACGCGCCAACGTCTCGTTGACGATCACGACACCACGCGATGCGGCATCGTCGTGCGTGTTGAAGTCGCGTCCCCTCAGAATCGTGGCGCCCACAGCGGCAAAGTAGCCTTCAGACACCGAGTGATACTGCGCCGTCGGCTCCTCGCCGGGGCGAGGAGGCTCCGCTCCGTGAATCCGGAAGGGCACGCGCCAGCCCGGAGCAAGGGGCAGGAAGTTGGCCGATCCGGCGCCCGTGACGCCGGGCTGCTCCCGCAGACTCTCCACGACGAGCGAGTGCAGGCGCGCGACGTTCGGCCACCCGGCGTAGGCAGACCCGCTCACCTGCAGACTCGCCGTCACGGCGCCCGACGGCCGAACGCCCGGATCCTCGGACATCAGGCGGCTCACGCTCCGGATGAGCAGCGCCGCGCCGACGAGCAGCATCACCGCGAGTGCGACTTCCGCGACGACCAGCGCGCGGTGAGCGCGTCCGGCCGCCCGGCCGCCGGCAAGCGACCGGCCGCTCTCGCTGAGCGACTGCTGCACGTTGGTCCGGGATGCGAACAGCGCGGGCAGCAGGCCGAACAGGATTGCCGTGCCGCAGGTGACGGCGATTGCGAAAAGCTGCACGCGCCCATCGATCGACACGGTGTCGAGGCGCGGCACGTCGATCGGCGTCAAGGCGACGAGCGCGCGGACGCCGCCGGCGGCCAGCACTACGCCGAGAATCGCCGAGACGCCGGCCATGAGCAGGCTTTCGGTGAGGAACTGCCCGACGAGCCGGCGTCGCGTGGCGCCGATCGCCGATCGCACGGCGACTTCGCGCGCGCGCGACGCCGCACGCGCCACGAGCAGACTCGCAACGTTGATGCAGGCGATGAGCAGCAGCAGCCCGACGGCGCCGAGCAGCACGAAGAGCGCCGGCCTGAAGAACCCGACGACTTCGCGATGGAGCTCGATCACGCGAGCGCTCCATCCGCCATTCGTGCGCGGGTTCTCGCGCGCGAGGCGCGCGGTCAGCGCGTCGATCTCACGCTGGGCTTCGGCCGCGGTGCGGCCTGGCGCGAGACGCGCGACCGATTCCATGAAGTGAGCCGCCCGGCTGTGCTGCGTGAGATCCCAGACCAGGCGCTGCCAGACATCCGTATCACCCGGATAGTGAAACCCGGGCGGCATCACGCCGAGGACCTGATACTGGGAGTTGTTCATGCGCAGCTGCTTCCCGACGATCTCGGGATCGCTCGCAAAGCGGGTCCGCCAGAGCCGATGGCTGATGAGGACGGCGAGATCACCGCGGGAGTAAAAGGGACCGTTCGCAGGGAATCCCGCGCCGAGAATCGGCTGGACGCCGAGGACCGACTGAAAGTTCCCGCTCACTTCGACCGTCGTCACCCGGACGGGCTCCTGGCGGTCATCGCGCAGCGTGACGTCGGGTCGCCACCATGCGGCCGCGTCGGTGAATACCTGACTGAGCGCGCGATAGTCCATGAAGTTGACGGGTGAGATCGGCTCGTGCTCGAGGCTCTTCTCCTGGCTTGTTTCCCAGATCGTGACGAGCCGCTCCGGCTCCTCGTACGGCAGCGGTCGCAGGACGACGGCGTCCACGACGCTGAAAATCGTCGTCGTGGCGGCGATCCCGAGGGCGAGCGCCGCAATCGCCGGCAGCGCGAAGCCGGGCGACCGGAGGAGATTACGGGCGCCAAAGCGCAGGTCCTTCAGCAGGTGGTCCATACGGCGCTTAGACGGGCCGGGACGGCGAGTGGTTGAATGCGACGCGGTGAGCCGTCATGGATCGCGGGGACAGCTCCCGCCAAATGCGCTGACCAGGATCCGGTTCGCATCCCGGCCCGTCTCGACCGCGACGTAGTGCTCGACGTCCCAGCCCGCCACCTGCAGGACCCAGACAGGCGACCGATCCCCGGAAGGCCGAATCAGGCCAAGCGGAAGCACGTAGGTGGCGTCGGCGCGATCGCAGAGCGTGATGACGGCGGAAAGATCGAAAACCTTGTCGGCCGGCCTCCAGGGCCGCACCCAGCCGGACACGAGCGTCACCGCGTCGCAGTCATCCTTCTGAGAGGGATCATCGTATGCCCGCGACGCCTCCACGTAGTACAGCTCGCCAGCGCCACGGAGTGGTACGCGGTAGAGCTGCTCGATTCTCACCGGCATGCGCTCGCGCTCGCTCGCCGTTGCCGGGTGATTCCATTTCGAGAAGCGCCGCACCACTTCCCGCTCGACTTCGGCGAACGCCGGCGCGATGCGTTGCTGGAGATCCGACCACTCCGGCGCGCGCTCGTCGAGGATCTCGACTTTCTCCACGCGAGCCGACGCGCTCGTGGCGAGACCGTCTTTGGGATGCGGGCGTTCGGTGGGCGGCGGAACGGGTTCATCAGAACGATAGTCGGTCCTGAAGCCGAAGCCAGGCAGGCACTGGGCCGGGTATCGCGCCGGTACCGTGGCCCGAACCTGGTGGCTGTTACCCTGGAACCGCCAGAGCGTCCAGGCCGTAACGGGCGTCGAGTGTCCCCACCACTCGTCCGGCACGTCGTCGAGCGTAATCGGGACGTCGAAGGGCTTCCCCGGCTCGGGCCAGTCGTTGCTCCATCGGCCGCGCCGGTGATTGGCGAATGGGATGAGAACACCGTCGCGCCGGAGCACGGCCACCGTGAACGCCTGGTCGTCGTCCGGTTCGGCATTCGCGAGTGATCGTGCACCGTCCAGCAGTGCCGGGATCAGGAGCGAAACGAGGAGTGCAATCAACGCCTTCGCCAAGGCTACGGCGGGCAAGCTGGCGACGTCATTATACTGGCGCTCTATGAGGAGCCGGTCTTTCGCGTTCGCCGTGATGCTGCTGGCGGCACCCGGGCTGCACGCCGCCGACTATCCCCCGCCGGTGGAGGGCGATTTCATCCTCAGGAATTTCCGCTTCGCGTCGGGCGAGGTCCTGCCGGAGCTGAGACTGCATTACAGAACCATCGGCAAACCAGAGAAGGATGCCGCAGGACGAGTCCGGAACGCCGTCCTGATCCTTCACGGCACCGGCGGAACCGGCGGTCAGTTCATCCGGCGCGAGTTCGCCGGTGAGCTCTTCGGCGCGGGCGGGATTCTGGATGCCACACGGTTCTTCATCATCCTTCCCGACAACATCGGCCACGGCCGATCCAGCAGGCCGAGCGATGGGCTGCGAGCAAAGTTTCCACGTTACGGCTACATCGACATGGTGACCGCACAGCACCGCCTGCTCACCGAAGGCCTGAACGTCAACCATCTGCGGCTCGTCATGGGCACGTCGATGGGCGGCATGCATGCCTGGCTGTGGGGCCAGCGCTACCCGGACTTCATGGACGCGTTGATGCCGCTCGCCAGCCTCCCGACGCAGATCTCCGGTCGAAACCGCGTGTGGCGCCGAATCGCGATCGACGCGATTCGAACGGATCCGGAGTGGCGAGCGGGAGACTATACGGCGCAGCCCCGAGGTCTTCGAATCGCGGAGCAGATGCTGTTCCTGATGGGCAGCAATCCTGTGCTGCGGCAGGCGCAGATGCCGACGCTCGAGAAAAGCGACGCCGAGCTCGACTTGGCTGTCGCCGCGGCCGTAAAGGCGAACGACGCCAACGATCGGCTCTACCAGCTGGAGTCGTCGCACGACTACGATCCGGGTCCGGGGCTGGAGAAGATCCGTGCTCCGCTCGTCGCCGTCAACTCCGCCGACGACCTGATCAACCCTCCCGAGCTTGGAATCCTCGAACGCGAGATCCGCCGCGTACCCAAGGGGCGCGCGATCGTGTTACCCGCGGGACCCGAGACCCGCGGTCACGGCACGCACACGATTGCGGCGATCTGGAAGCAATATCTCCAGGAACTGATGACCAGCAGCGCGCCGCTCAGTCCCTGACCCGCGTTCCGAGGATGAGCAGCGTGAAGCCCAACACCACGACGATGGTGCGGGCGTCGTGGTATTGCCGCCAGCGCTCCTGCACGGCCGCCCAGTCGACCGGCGGCGCGGCGGCCGACCACGTCTTCACGCGCTCGTTGATGGGAAAGTGACCCCGCATCGTGATCGCCGCGCCCAGGATGAGACAAGCCACGCCGGCGGTCGTCAGCGCGAGCGCGGCGCGGTTCGGGCGTTCGAGCGTGGCATGAACGATCCCGAAGATGACCGCGACGAGTCCAATCGCCGGCAGCGGAACGGTAAACGCCCGGATCTCCAGCTGCTTGAACTCGGTGAAGAACGGCGCCGATCCGGCGAAGGCATGTTCCAGGAGCGCGACGGTGACGGTGGCGCCCGCGAGAAGACCGGCGCTCAGGAGCAGCACAACTCGTGCAAGTTGACGCATAAGACCTCTAAACAGTCGACTCCGTTCGCGGATCGAGGAGGACTTTGAGGCAGGTCCTCGCCGCGTCGAACGCCTGCCGCCAGTCCGCCAGCGGATACCGGGCCGAGATCAGCGGCGCGACGTCGATCGTTCCAGCGCTGAGCAGATCCAGCGCCTTCGAAAACGGCCCGCACCGCGATCCGATGAGCGTGACTTCGTCGACGACGATCGGTGTCGTCGAGATCGGCGCCGTACCGTGGATGGTGGACTTGAGCACGATCGTTCCGCGAGGCCTGACGAGCAACAATGCGGTGTCGAGCCCTGCGGGGCGGCCGGTTGCCTCCACGACAACGTCGAATCCTCCGCGCAGCGCGTTCGACGCCGCGGTCATCGACGTTTCGGCGCCCCACTTTCGCCCCAGCCGAAGCTTCTCGTCGTGCCGGCCGAAGATCGTCACGCGCGCTCCAGAACGAACCAGCACCTGCGCAACGAGAAGCCCGAGGCGCCCGTCGCCGACAACCGCCGCGTCGATACTGGTCGGCGGACCGGCAAGCTGCTCGAGGACGCGGCAGGCTGCCGCAAGCGGTTCGACGAAGACGGCCGCTTCGTCGGACACTGTATCGGGAACGGCGTGAAGGTTGACTGCCGGGAGCGAAACGTAGTCGGCGAATGCGCCATCGCGCCCGCGAATCCCAGCGACCGTGCGAGACGTGCAGTGTTCCTTCACGCCGTCACGGCAGTACCGGCAGGATCCGCAGCCGATGTTGATCTCGCCGACGACCCGTCTGCCTTTCCAGCTGGCATCGGCGTCGGGCGCATGCTCGACAATGCCGACGAACTCATGGCCGAGAACGCCGGTGAACCCGGCGTATCCGGCGAGAATCTCGAGATCGGTTCCACAGATGCCGGCGAGGCTCACGCGGACGAGGCACTCGTACGGCCGCGCCGGTACTGGACGGTCGCGCACGTCGAGAGTGCCGCGTTCGAACGCAAGCGCCCGCATTCGCCCTGAAGATCGAACCATCAGCCCTGGTCCGGCGTATTATCTCCCGGAGGTTTCCATGCAGCGAGCGCCCTGGCTTCTGTCACTCGCGCTGGTCGCGCTTCCCGTCACGGCAGGATGCGACCTCGTCACGGCTCACGAAAGCGCCAGGTCCGAGTGGACGAAGAGCTATACGCTCGCAGAGGGCGGCCGGGTCGAGATCGACAACGTCAACGGCCGGATCCAGGTCGAGGCCTGGGCTGGAAACACGGTAGACGTTCGCGCCGAGCGGATCGGCAAGGGGACGACGCCCGACGCGGCGAAGCGAGCGCTCGACCGCATCGAGATCCTCGAAGAAGTCACGCCCGCCCAGGTCAAGCTCGAAACCAAGGTCGCGCGCTCAACCGGCTGGCTCGGCGGCGGCGCGGAAGTCCGCTACGTCGTGAAGGTCCCGGCCGGCGCCGAAATCGACGTCGAGACCGTCAACGGCGGAATCGAAGTGTCAGGCGTGCGAGGGCCGGTCACGGCGGAAACCACGAACGGCGGCGTCATCGCGCGCCGGATCGCGGGCCCGATCGACGCGAGCACGACCAACGGCGGCGTGGACGTGGAGGTCGACGAAGTCGCCGAGCGCGGGATCGAGCTCGGGTGCACGAACGGCGGCATCCACCTCCGGCTGCCCAAGGACTCGAAGGCCACGCTCTCGGCGCGTATCACCAACGGCGGCATCGCGGCAGATGGTCTCGACCTCGAGCTGACCGGACAGGCTTCGCGCCGCCGCCTCGAAGGCCGATTGAACGGCGGCGGTCCCCGCATCATCCTGGCCGGGACAAATGGCGGAATCCGAATCTCGCCGAAGTGATTCAGAACTTGATTGCGCCGAGGCGGAAGCGGACGATGTCGATCATCGGATCGACCCGTTCCATCGAGCCGCTGCCGACTGAGCGCGTCACGTCGTAGTAGTAGTAGCCAACTGCCGCGGTTTGCTTAATCCGTCCCTTGATCGTGTCTGTCCCGCCGCGGGTTACGTTCGTGCAGTGACGCAGCTTCGGCATTCCTTCCGACAGATCGGTGTCCTCCACCGGACCCTCGTCGTCTCTCGACGAGTCACCCGGGCGCGATCGCCAACGCGCCATGCAGACGCGGATCGCGTCCTCGCAGTTGTTGGTGATGTGCCACTCGAGACGGGCTCGTCGCTCTATCACGACGGGTTCTTCCGACTTGTCGGAGGCCCGGCACGCCGCCCCCTGGAAGTTCAGCGAAACCGTGACGTCCCTGTCCCGGGCCAGGACCACGGCGAAAAGCGCCACCAGAAAGACACCGCCGGTGATCTTGACCGCTCGCTTGGTCATCTCTTCTCTCCCCCGGATTGCTGCTGTTTGCGCAGCAGCTCCTGAAACGCCGGCACGGTTCGAAGCGCTGCAAGGTCCTCGTCCTTCTCCGCCTGTATCGGACTGTAGCCTCTCTGGAGCGCCTCGCGGAGAGCGGTGAGCGCCGGGCCGGTCTTGCCGTTTATCGCCAGAACCGTGGCCTGTCTGTAGATCGCTTCCGGATCCTGCGGGTTCAGCGCGACCGCGCGCGCCGCGTCGCGCTCGGCCGCCGCCGCGCGCCCGAGCTTGGCTTCGTACACCGCCAGGCGCATGAGCGTACGGGCATCGGCGGCGTTCACTCTGAGGCTCGCCTGCGATGCTTCGACCGCCCGCGCGTAAGACTCTGCCGCTTCGGCGGGCCGGCCCAGCTTCCGCAGGACGTCACCGAGGTTGCCGTGATGCAGCGCACTCCCGGGGGCGAGCTGCACCGCGAGCCGGAACGACGCGGCCGCTTCTTCGTACCGCCCTTCGTCGAAGTGGATCGTGCCGATGTTCGAGTAGGTCTGGGCGAGCGGCGCGATCGACACCGACTTGTGATAGTTGTCGAGCGCTTTCGCGGTGTCGCCGAGCTGATGATACGTGGCGCCAAGATTGAGAAACGCACGGGCGCTCATCGGGTTCAGCTCCACCGCGCGCGTGAATGCGGCGACGGCATCCTGGTATCGCGCCGTGCCGTAGAAGAACGCCCCGATGTCGGCGTGATTCTTCCAGTAACGTGGCCTGAGAGCAATCGCCGCGCGGTACTCGCGCTCCGCGTCGGCATTCTGGCCGCGCTCCTCGTGCGCGCGGCCGAGCAGGCGCCGGGCTTCGTCGCTTGCGGGATCGAGCGCCAGCGCGCGCTCGAGATCCTTCTCCGCCTCTTCGAAGCGCCCGGTGCCGAGATGGCCCCGCGCGAGCGACAACCAGACCTGCGGCTGTGCCGAGTCGAGCTGCAGGGCCTGCTGTGCCGCCTCGATGGCCCGTTCCGCGTCGGCCGAATCGCGTGTTTGCTGGTAGCGCGTCCAATACGCATCTGCGAGCGCCGCGCGGGCCAATGCGAACGCCGGATCGGCCGCGACCGCTTCGTCGAGCGCACGGATCGCTTCGCCCAGGACACGCGGATCGTCGGCGCGCTCGGCGAGCTCCTGGCCGCGCCAGTACGCGTTCAACGCGGCGACGCTCGCGGTACGCGGAGCGCCGAGCCGCTCCCGATCCGCCGCCGACAGCTTGATCCCCAGGCCGCTCGACGCGACGTCGCGCGCGATGCGGCGCTGGACGTCGAACAGGTCCGTCTCGGAGTCGGACTCGTATCCCGCACTCCATGCGATGCTCGCGTTGTCCCGGAGCAGGCTGATGTTGAGCCGGAGCCGCTCGCCGGCGGCTTGTACGGTCCCATCGAGGACGAACGTCGCGGCAAGCTGCCTGGCGAGCTGACGTGGATCCGCGTCCTCGTACTCGCGCATCTCCGCGCGCGAGACGACTTTCAAACCGGACAGCCGCGCCAGTTCGATCCGCAGGGAATCGGCGATCCCGCCGCCTATGTAGTCGCGCGCCGGATTGCCGGTCAGGTTCTTGAGCGCCAGCACCGCCACGACCGGTGTCGACATCTCCGTCGCTGCCGGCACCGCCGGCGTCGTCCAGCGGCGCCCCAGCGGTACGGCAAGACCCGCCGCAAGCGCCAGGATCAGGACCGCAGGTATCCACCAGGCGCCCGGCAGCAGACCGGCAAGCCGTCCGGTTTTCCGCTCGATCTGACCCGTCGGGCGCTCGCGCAGACCAACAACGATCCGCTCGAGCTCGGACCGGAACTGTACTGCCGACGGCACACGCTGCCCGGGATCGCGCGCGAGAGCGCGCATGATCACCATCGCCAGCGCTTCCGGAATGTCCGGGTTGAGCTCGCGCGGGTCGCGCGGCCGTTCTGACAGCGCGGCGATTTGCGCACCCATCCGGTCCGACGCCGCGTCGAGCGGCGTCCGGCCGGTCAGAAGCTCGTACAGCAGCGCACCAAGGCTGTAGATGTCGCTGCGCGCATCGCCGGGAGCGCCCAGCATCTGCTCCGGCGCCGTGTAGCCGGGCGTGCCGAACGCCGGTCCGCGCGTCTCAGCCCTGCCGGGCCCGCCAATACGAGCGATCCCGAAATCGAGAATCTTGACGCGACCGCCGGGCGTGAGCACGACGTTCGACGGCTTCAGATCGCGATGGATCACGTCCGCGGCATGCGCCGCCGACAGCGCGTCGCACAGCTGGATGCCGATGTCGATCGCACGCTCGGTCTTCAGCGGGCCCTTCAACAGGTGCGCCGAGAGCGTGTCGCCCTCGACGTACTCCATGACGATATGGAGCGCACCGTCCTGGTCGACGACGTCATAGACCGCGGCGATGCCCGCGTGATTCAGCCGGGCGGCGGCGCGCGCCTCGCGCTCGATCCTCGCGCGAGCGTCGGGTGACGCCGCGGACGGCGGCGGACGCTTGAGCGCGACGCGCCGCCCGAGGCGGGCATCCTCGGCGAGATACACCTCGCCCATGCCGCCGACACCGATCAGCGACACGATTTCGTATGGGCCGAGGCGATGCCCGGGGAGCATGAGAGACGCCACCGGGGGCAGGGGCCCCGGGAGGAACAGCGAGAATAGGCGATTTACGGCGGCGCCATCAAGGACCGCACCGGCCGGCCGCGGGCGTCGAACCGGGTACCGGCGATGATCGCGATGAGCTCGTCGTAGCTGCGCACGCCAGACTCGACACGATTGGCGCGTAGAAACCGATCGTACGCCGCCATCGCGAGCGCGCGGACCTCGGGCGCCGACGACCGCAGGCGACGTGAGATGGCACGCAGATCTTCACGCACGCCGGGCGACAGCGACTTCACTACACGACCTCGCGAGCCGTCGTCGAGCGAACCGGCCGCGTAGCTGAACACGGTCAGCCAGCCGCTGTATTGCGCCTGCTCATCACCGAACGTCGTCGTGAGCCAGCCCAGGAATCCGGCCTCCGCCTCGTGGGCGAACCCGGCGAGATGGGCCCATTCGTGCGCGAGGACCGCCGGACGCTCGAACGGCAGGATCTCGCGATTCAACAGTACCTCGAGAAAGAAGGGATCGGTCATTCCGTCGATGGCGGCGCGTCTGAAGTACCAGTCAAGGAGCGTCGGCTTCGGCCGGCCGATGGCCGCAAGGCGTTTCATGCCGATGACACGCTGCGCCTCCGCAAACGATGGCGCCATTCGCGACGGGAGCTCGCTCAGGTCTGGCCAGGGCGAGCGATGCGCAATCGGATGCAAATCGTTCAGGCGCCGGACCGCTTCGATGGCAATTCTCTCGACCTCCGCACCCGTTACGCGGGATTGATCGTGATCGAGCCTCGCCGTCATCGGCGCGCGCCGGTAGTTCAGACCCCAGAGCAACAGAAAAAGCAGATACACCGCAGCGGCAGTCGCCGCGACGTCGAGGAAGAGGCCACCGATCGCACGAAGCCATCCTCCAGGTCGATGTCGTAACGCTCGCACGATGTGACTGAGGGCCACGGCAAGCAGTACAGCGGAGGCGATGTCGAGGAGCGACACGGGCAGGGCGTTCGAGATCGGCGTGAGCCTCTGCTGCAGGAAGATGTAGAACGACGTGGAGTACCCGCGCTCGATCCAGGACGGCGGGAACGGAAGGATGGCAGCGGCTACTGCACCCGCAATCGCCGCGGCCTGCGCAATCGTGTGTGAGCGTGCAGGGCCCGTCACGTGCGATCGTCGCCCGTGATCAGTCGAATCGAACGCTGATAGGTGAAGTAGGCCCACGCCCACTGCACGAGGACGACGAGCCGGTTCCTGAAGCCGGTCAGCTTCAGGATGTGGACGAAGAGCCATGCGACCCAGGCGATCCAGCCGGTGAGACGGAAGCTTCCAAAGTCGGCGATGGCGGCGGCGCGCCCGATCGTCGCCATGTCACCAGGGTTGTCATAGTGAAAGGCTGACCGCGACCTGCCGCGGAGATCGCCCGCAATCGTCCGCGCCGCGTACTGGCCTTCCTGAATCGCGACCGCGGCGACGCCCGGCAGCGGCCGACCGTCCTGCACGACCGCGGCGAGGTCGCCGACGACGAACACCTCGGGGTGGCCTGGAATTGACAGATCGGGCTGCACCAGCACACGCCCGGCGCGATCGACCGGCGCGCCCAGCGTGCGGCCGACGGGCGCCGCCGCCACGCCTGCGGCCCACAGGACCGTTCCGGCCTCGATCATTTCCTCGCCGACCTGGACGGTCTGCTCGTCCACGTTCGTCACCGGCTTGCCCGTCCGAACCTCGACGCCGAGCCGTTCGAGCGCGCGCCGCGCAAAGTCGCGCAGCGGCGGTGGGAATGCCGGAAGAACATACGGGCCTGCTTCCACAAGGACGATGCGGGCCGCGTCCGGCCTGATCGCTCGAAACTCGCGCGAGAGCGCGTGGCGCGACAGCTCCGCGACGGCACCGGCGAGCTCGACGCCGGTCGGACCACCGCCGATGATCACGAACGTCAGCAGACGCCGCTGGTGCGCGGAGTCGCGCTCCAGCTCGGCCCGTTCGAACGCGATCAACACTCGGCGCCGAATCGCAAGCGCATCGTCCAGGGTTTTCAGCCCGGGCGCCCGGTCGCGCCATTCGTCGTGCCCGAAGTAGGCGTGTGCGGCGCCCCCGGCCACGATCAGGTAGTCGTACCCGAGATCGTGTCTGGCTTCCGAGTTCAGCACGACACGTCGCCCGCTGGTATCGATCTCTTTGACTTCGGCGAGCAGCACGCGGACGTTCCGCTGGCGGCGCAGGATCCACCTGATCGGCGACGCGATCTCGCCCGGTGAAAGCGCCGCAGTCGCGACCTGATAGAGGAGCGGTTGAAAGACGTGATGGTTCCGGCGATCGATCAGCGTGACATCAACCGGCGCGCGCTTGAGGGCCTTGGCCGCGCTGAGGCCGCCGAATCCGCCGCCGAGAATGACCACACGCGCCGCGTCCGCCACTCTGGAGAAGCATAGCCCAGACGCACGTGCCGAACGTTGTCCTGCGGCGACTGAACCGCGGCGCTCGACTGAGGCTCCAGGTTGAGCCGGCCCAATTTCACGCTGTGAACGCGCGCGGCGGCGAACGCCCACTGCACGGCGTGCGCGGCATCGTCGATCGGTTTGCCCGGCTCGGTCGCCGGTGGCTCTTCGAGCTGCACGCTTGGCGCCGCGACCGGTTGCGTGAACAGCTCGCGCAGCTCGAGCGGAGGACGCTCGCCGAGCCTGAGAACGGAATAGAACGGACTCGCCGGATCGATCGAACCGATCGCCATGAGCGCCGGCTCGGCGATTGGCGCCGCTCGGTCGAGCCGGGCCAGCAGCGTGAGACTGCCCGCATACGACAGTCTCGCGCTGCCGAAGAGCGACGTGCCGTCTGCGCCGAGCGACTCGAACGGCATCCGCCACAGAAAGCCTTCCGGGACGATGACCACAGCCGCCACGCCAGCCACGAGGGGACGAAGTGCACTGACAATCGTCTCGGGACGTTCGTGTATCTCTTTGGCAGATCCCGGAAGCGCGATCGCGGCGGGCGGTGCGTCGCCGCGGCGGCCCGCGATTGCGAAGACACGGTTCTCCGAGACGGTAAATGACAGCACGACCGTGCCGGGATCGAACGAGCGCGCGGCCGCCGCATCGATCTCGCCTGCTCGGATGTCACCGCGCCAGCGCGCCAGCTCGGGAAGCCGCTCGTAGAGCCGAGTCGTGAATTCGTCGCGATCGGCGGTCGCGCGGGCGAGACGTTCGCGGAGCGTCGCAATCCGCGACATGTCCGGCTTCGGCAGCCGGCGCTCGCGATCAACCTGCGAGCGCAGCGACACGATAAGGCGGGCAAACCGGCGCTCGCGCTCCTGCTCGCTTTCCGTCATACCGGCGTTGATCAAATCGCGGACGCGATTCAGTTGATCGCGCAGCCGGCGCAGACGGGCGCGTTCGGCGGAGACCAACGCGCCCGCGGGATCGTTCAGCAGTATCAACGCTTCCGCAAGGCCCGCGTGAGGAGACGCTCGGTCGTCATCGATTGGAGCGCCCGGCTCTTCGTGGTCGGGTCCTGACGGATCCTCGACGATCGAAACTGCTTTTTCGAACGCGCTGCGAGCCTCTGCGAGGCGCTCGAGCGCAATGAGTGCATACCCTTCGCGCACGCGCGCGCGCCACTCGAGATCGCGGCTTTCCGTCTTGCGTCCGACTGAAGCGGCACGCGTTGCGGCATCCAGCGACTCCTGCGGCGCGCGCCGCGCAGCATGCGCCATGGACGTCCCCAGCGCCGCTCGGCCGACCTGCTCGGCGCGGCCGAGTGCTTCGAAGGCAGCGGACGCCTCCCTGTAAGCGATCAGCGCCAGATCGAGCTCTCCCGTCGCCGTACGGGCGAACCCGAGGCCGAGTGTCGCGAATGCGCGGCCTTCGACGTTTTCGAGCTTCTCGTATTCGGTCCGGCTGTGCGTATAGGCATCGACGGCCTCCTTGAAGCGGCCGCGTACCAGCTCCACAAGACCGATCGACTGCAGGATCCGGGCGACGCCCTCGGCGTTGTCGAGCGATTGTTCCAGCGCCAGACATTCCTCGTACAGACCAACCGCCCGCTCGTGATCACCGCGCAGGTACGTCGCGTAGCCGAGGCTGGCGAGCGCCTGCGCCACGCCAGGACGGTCGCGAGCCTCCTGAAACCTGAGAACCGCCGTGTCGAGCGCGGCGACGGCTGCGTTGAAATTGCCGCGCGCCGTCTCGGCACGTCCTTCACCGTGGAACGCCCTGCCCGCATCCGCAGGATAACCCTTCAGTTCATCAAAGAGCGCGCGGCTGCGAGTGAAGAACTCGACAGCGGCCGCGTAGTCGCCCTGCAGGAGATACACGTTGCCGACGCTCGTCGCGATCGTCGCGATCGACCGGTCGTCCTTGCTCCCGGATTCGACGATCGCGAGCGCCCGCTTGTAGAACTCGAGCGCCGCCACGTAGTCGTTCAGGGCATAGTGGCCGCTGGCAACCGCCTGCAGCGCCACGGCAATGTCAGCCGGGTTGCCGCGCTTCTCTTCGAGCGCGAGGCGCTCCTGATAGATCTCGAGCGCACCCGCGTAGTTCTGCCTGAAGAAGTAGGTGTTCCCGATGTTCTGAAGCGCGCCAGACGCCGTCTCAATGTCGATCATCCGGCGGGCGAGCTCCTTCAGCAGCGTATACCCCGCCAACGCGCGTTCGAACTCGCGCGCAAGCGCGCGCTTGTCCGCACGCTCGGCAACTGCCCGCAGCAGATCCCTGTTCAGAAGGTCACGGTCCGCATCGAGCCGCTGGTCGAGCGCGGTGGGATCTTCGAGCGCGAGGAGGTCGTCGGCGAGCGCGCCGTAGGCTGATGTTTCAGCTGCGACTCGCCAGCCGTCCGCGGTCCGCACGCACTCGAGGATGATGGCCTGCCGGCTCGGGATAGTGTTGCCCCCGACAACGGTGCGCTCCCGATCGGCAACGATTCGCACGCTGGTGCGCTCGCCGTCAATCCTGATTCGATCGATACGTACGTTCGTGAACCTGTCGGCGCCGAACTGGAAGACTACGGGCAAGTCTTTGCGACGACGGTCGACACCTTCGCCGGTGGCGACCCAGAGTGCGAGATGTGCCTCGAGATCTTCGCGCTCTTGAGTAGACAGATAGGCGCTCGCGACGGCGCGGAGCTCGGCCTCATCAGGTGCCGCTGGCGGCGACTGCACGCCGAGAAAAAGCACGAGCTGCGCAAAAACGCTGAGGGTACGGATCACCACCGCCGAGATCATCGTCGATCGAGGCTGCCGGCGCCAGGTCGGTTCACCGCGACAGCCTGAAGTCTACCGAGACCGTCAACAGCACCGACACCGGAGTGCCGTTGAGCAGCGTCGGCGTGTACTTCCACTGCCGCACGGCCGCAAGCGCCGAGTCGTCCAAGAATCTCACCGACTTGACCACGCGCACGTTCGTGACCTCTCCGGACGGACCAACGATTGCCTCGATGACGACGCGGCCTTCGATGCCGGCGGACTGAGCGATCGACGGATACACCGGCTGAGCGTAGACGACGCGTTGCGGCACGACGATCTTCCCGCCCGGACGGATCGGTTTAGTCGGCGGCTCAAGTGGAGGCGGGGGCGGCGGCGGTACGAAAGTCCGATCGGAATCGATCGGAATTCCGCCGTCCACTCCGTTCGGATCGCCCTCGATCTCGATCGCCGATCCGATGGAGTCGAGTCGCTCCGGACCAATCTGGGAGGGCGGTTCCAGTGGCGCGACGTCGCGGGCTGGCGCATTGACAGGAGCGCCCGGCGGCCTCGCAGCGCGAAGACGCGGGGGCGGAGGCGCCACCGGCATGATCTCGATGTCGCCGAACGTGATCGCGCGGCGGATCGCCGGCAGGTCGCCGGTGGCCATGAGCGGAATCACAAGCACGGCGGCAAGCGCGGCCGCGTGCGCGGCGATCGACAGCGGAAGCGTGTACCACCGGCGCGATCCGAGATGAGCCGCGTGCGACACACCACCAAAGAGGTCGTCGGCCATGACCCCTCCCTTGTGTGTGTTTGGACACCTCTTGGAACCTACGGTTCCATCTCGCGATTTGGTGGTTTGGTGGTTACCTGTATCCGTGCTTTCCGAAGCCCCGCTCGATCGTCGTTCCGGTCGGCGCAAACGTGCGGCTCTCGCGGCTGGGCAATTTTTCCTGCGCCTTGCGAATCAAATCGGGGCCGCCGTCCATCTCGCGCATCGCGGTGAGCATCAGCCGTTGCGCCGCGTAGCCTGTAAAGCCGGCCAGGGCGCGGAAGGTGAGATACGCGTCGAGAAAGCTGCGGGCACGAATTTTCACGGTCTTGTTGTCGACCACCGAGGCGCCTGGAAAGTTGAGGGCGACCGCGGCCTGTTCCGGCAGAACGTAGCTGTACAGATTGGCGAACTCGCCCGTCGAGATCGCTTTCGGCCGCCACGGCTTGATCTTCGAGCGGTTCTTCAAGGCACGCTCTGCCGCCGCTTCGACGTCTGCGCTGACCTCGGCGCGCGTTCGCGGTTCGGCTTCGAATACGCTGATTGCCTTTTTCACGACGACGTACTCCGCCTCCGGTGAGAAGGCTTTGATCTCATCTCGAAGCACGTCGTCGCCGGTGACGAGCACGAGCGGAGTGTCGAAGCGTGCCGCCGATGCCGCCACCAGCATGCTCTCGTTCATGTCGTGACCAGCCATGACCCACTTCGTGTGTCCGTTGTACGTGTGCGCGAGGAACGCGCGTCCGCCGGCCCGGCCATGCATGGCCACGGCGACCATCGCATCGAACGACTTGTCCAGGGTCTCGACGTAAGGGTCGTAAGGAACGTCGCGCAGATCGAATCGCGCGCCTTTCGGCAGCGTGTCCAGCAGGTAATCCGGATCCGAGTTGCCCGAGCCATGGCCGTCGGTGATGACGACTTCGGTCGCGCCCCCCTTTATCAGGCCGCGAATCGCCGCGTTCACGTCCTCGCTGAGCGACTCGCGCGTGGCCGGATAGCTCGGTGTCCCGAAGTTGACATCCGCGGGCTTGACGGCGCCGCTGACGCCTTCCATGTCGTACAGCAGGAGGACCTTGAGTCCACGACGCTGCGAGAGCACGGTCGAAACGCTCAGCGCGAGGACGACTGCGACAACCCAGGAGAAGCGACGCACGGGACCTCCGATCTGTCGGAACCTACCGGCTGCTGCTTGTAGTTCCCGCCGGCTTGACACCGAGCTTCCGCTCCAGGAAATCGGCCGACGCCTCGAATGCCTGGATCCAGCGCCGGTGCAGCAGGAAACCGTGGATCTCGTCCGGGAAAATCAGCTGCTCGAGCTCCACGTTCCGCCTGCGCAGCTCCTCGACGAGCGTCACGGTCTCGCTGAACGGGACGTTGCGGTCGTCGTCTCCGTGGATGACCAGCACCGGCGATCGCCAGCCGTCCAGGTGCGCCATCGGCGACGACTGATACGCCAGCCGCGCCGTGTCCTCGCGCGAGCGCGGGTCGTACGTCTCCACGAAGTTGCGGATGACGACATTCCAGTCGTGGACGCCGTGGATGTCGACGCCGGCCGCGAAAAGGTCGGACGCGCGTGACAGACCGAGGGCCGTCAGATAGCCGCCATACGAGCCGCCCCACACGCCGATGCGCGCGGGATCGACGTCGGCGCGAGTACGCAGATAGAGACCCGCGCCCAGGACGTCGTTGAACTCGCTCGCGCCCGTCGCGCCGTAGTTCAGCGCTTCGCGGAAGTCGAGGCCGTAACCGGTGCCGCTGCGGTAGTTGACCGACAGCACGACGAAGCCGCGGCTGGCGAGGTACTGATTCAGGGCGTACGTCTTGTGGTAGTAGTCCATGTAATGCCAGCCGAGCAGCATCTGGCGACGTGACCCACCGTGGAAGAAGATGATCGCCGGCCGCTTGCCGGCCGGGCCGCGCGGCAAAAACAGTTGTCCGCGGATCTGCATGCCATCGGCGGCGCCGAAAACGACGGGCTCCGGCGTTGCGAGCTGACTCGATGGAAAGGCGGCCGGCGTCGAGCCGGGCGCAAGCTCACGTATCTCGCCGTTCGCAGTACGAATCCCTGGATGCGCCGGCCGGACCGCGGTCGACGCGAGGAACGCGATCGCCTTGCCGTCGCCGAGCGGCTGCGGGCTCCATTCGATGCTGGCGCCTTTCGTCTGGGCTGCCGGTGTCCCGCCGCTCGCTGGAACGCTCCAGACATGTCTGCGGTCGAGATCGGAAGGGTCGGTCGCTGCCTGGTTCGAGCTGTAGACGACTGTCGACCCATTCGCGGCGAGCGCGACGTCCTCCACCTCGAACGGACCGGGGGTTAACAGGACTGGCGCGCCGCCCGCGGCCGGAATCGAATAGAGATGCAGCCAGCCGTCGCGCTCCCATGGAACAACGAGACGGTCGCCAGCCGCCCACAGGATCTGGCTGCCGGAATTGATTCGCTGGAAGACGCTACCGCGGCCGGACTCGGCCCGGAACACTTCTCGTGCCGGTAGTCCGGGCCCGCCGGCGTCCCCCGCCTGCAGGTCGGCGACGCGGATCGACCACGGCTCGCCCGTGCGTCGCGGGTTGAAGGCGAATTGATGCCGGTACGCCGGAACACGGGTGAACGCCAGCCGCCTTCCATCGGGCGACCACGCGGGGTTGGCATCGCGATCGACGCTGGGATCGAGCCAGGCAACAGCGTTCTTCTCGACGTCGTACACGCCGACGAACGCGTGATCGCCGCGTCCGCTCACGAAGGCGATTCGCGCGCCGTCCGGCGACCACCGAAGCGTGCCTGTCTGTCCACGTCCTTCGAGGAATCGGTCCGGCTTGGCATCCGGCGCGAGCGTCACCCACCATGCCTGGTTGCGGACGACATAAGCAACGCGGTCGCCCTTCGGTGACACTTGAGGGCTCCCTCCCGCCGCGAGCTTTCGCGGGGCGCCGCCCTCGATCGCGATCGACCAGATCGTCTGCTCCACGCCGTCCGGATCGGATTCCGGATTCGGATACTCGCCCTGGCGGTTCGGCCCTCCGCCTCTCACGTAAACGATCGTGCGTCCGTCCGGCGTCCAGGTCAGGTCTGTCAACTCCTGACCGTCATCCTCGTTGTAGGTCGTCACCGCGCGGCCGCGATAGTCAGGCGGCGACGCAACCCAGATGTTGCGAACGCCTCGATCGTTGAAGACCCATGCTACCGAGCCGCCTGAAGGGGAAGCCGTCAAGCTCGATGGAAACGGAGCCGACAGCAGATCCGGGATCGTGACCGGCCGCGGCTGCCGGGCACTCCCGGCAACGGTGAACGCGAGAACGGCGATGGCGAGGATCAGGCGTTTCATGGGCGGAACTATATAATCGCCGGCCATGTTCTCATCTTTCTTTCTGGGATCGCTTTTGTTTCTCGCGCAGCAGCAGCCAGCCTCGAATCCGCACGCGCCTGATACCGCGGAGGCCGGCTCGGTCGAAGCGATCGCGCGTCATACGACGGATCCGAAGTTCGTCAGCTCCTGGGTCGCCTACGTCCCCGCTTCCGCCTCAGTGCCGTCGCCGACGAAGTACCTGGGGCGAATCGTCGGCACGCCGGGGGAGCTGACCCGGACCCAGCAGATTTACGGCTACCTGCGCGAACTCGACAAAGCGTCGCCGCGCGTGCAGGTCACCACGATCGGCAAGACCGAGGAAGGACGGGACATTCTCCTGGTGGCGATCGCAGACGACGCGGGCCTGCGGGATCTCGAGAAGCTCAAGGCCGCGACCGCGGCGCTCGCCGACCCGCGAAAGACGACGCCGCAGCAGGCAGAGCAGATCATCGCGACGGCGAGGCCGATCTACTACTTCAACGCAGGGCTGCACTCGACCGAGCTCGGTAGCCCCGAGATGGTCATGGAGCTGGCTTACAGGCTGGCCGTTTCAGAGCAGCCGATGATTCAGCGGATCCGCCGCAACCTGGTCGTCCTGATCAACCCGGTGTCGGAGCCGGACGGCCGCGACAAGGCAGTGGACTGGTTCTATCGATATCTGAAAGGCAAGACCGACGCCGATAACCTGCCACCCACGTCCCCGCCGTACTGGGGTCATTACGTCTTCCACGACAACAACCGCGATACGCACCAGAAGGCGCTGGAGATCACGCGCGCGGTCCACCGCATGTTCTACGACTACCACCCGACGGTCGTGCACGACCTGCACGAGTCCATCCCGCTGCTGCACACCTGGAACGGCACCGGGCCGTTCAACACGAATCTCGACCCGATCCTCATCGACGAGTGGTTCGAGATGGCGTTTGCGGAGATCAAGACCCTGTCGTCGCTCGGGATGCCTGGCGTCTGGACCTGGGGCTTCGGCGAGGGATGGGGGCACCACTATCTGGATTCCGTGGCCGTCAATCACAACGCGATGGGGCGCGGCTACGAGACGTTTGGCAACGGCACCGCTGAGACGCTCGAGCAGGTCCTCCGCGCAGGCGAGGAGAAGGATGCCGCCGACAAGCCGGTCACCTCGCGCGAGTGGTATCGACCCTGGCCGCCGGACCGCAAGTTCAAGTGGTCGATGCGCAACAACACGAACTACATGCAGACCGGCTGCCTCGCGATTCTCGACTTCACGGCGCGTAACGCGCCCGAGATGCTACGCGGCTTCTACCGCAAGGGCTACAACTCCTGGCAGAAGGGCGTCAAAGAGAAGCCGTTCGCCTTCGCGATTGCGGCCGAGCAGGGCGACCGCCGGCGCGTCGCGCAGATGGTCGCGCTGCTGCAGAGCCATCGGATCGAAGTCGGACGCGCGCGCGAAGCCTTCACGGTTGCCGAAGGCTCCTATCCCGCCGGCACCTTCATCGTCCGGCTCGATCAGCCGTATCGCAACTACGCGGTAGACCTGCTGACGCCACAGAAATTCCCATCGGACAGCCCGTTCACACCGTATGACGACGTGTCGTGGGCGCTGCCGGCGCACTACGGTGTGGAAGCGAAAGCGATCGCCGATGAGAAGATCAAGTCGATCACTCTCGAGCCAGTCGGCGCGGATCTGCCGACGGGACGCGTCGAGGGAACCGGGCAGGTTGTCCTTCTTCGCGACACAGGGCAGGAAGCGCTGCTCGCCGCGCGAGCGCGGCTCGGCGGCATTCGTATCGACGTCGCCGAGCGCGGATTCTCCGCCGGCGGGAAGGACTACCCTGCCGGATCCTGGATAATCGCCGGCCAGTCAGGCGCGAACGATGCTGTCCAACGCGTGGCGCGCGAGCTTGCGCTCGATTTTGACACGGTTGCAGCGGCGCCGGATGTCGCGCGGCACGAGGCACCCATGCCACGCCTCGCCGTCTGGCACACGTGGGACGACACCGAGATGGTCGGATGGATCCGCTACACGCTCGACCAGCAGAAGATTCCATACTCGTACATTCGCGACGACGACATCCGCGCGGGCGGATTACGCGCGAAGTACGACGTCATTCTGTTCGGCGACAACTATCTCAGCCTCCAGGGGCAGATTCACGGAATCGACCGGCGCTGGGGGCCGATGCCGTACACGAAGACGGCGGAATTCCCGAGCCATGGTGTGCCGGATGCTTCGGAAGACATCACGGGCGGGATCGGCTGGAGCGGCATGGCGGAGCTCCAGCGTTTTCTCGCCGACGGCGGGCTCCTCGTGACACTCGGAAACGGATCGGCGATCGCGTTCGAGGGCGGGCTGGTGCGCGGCGTCTCTCGCGCCGGCGGCAGCGTCACCACGCCCGGGTCCGAGCTGCGTGTCACGTTCACACAGCCGGATCACCCTATCGCCTACGGTTATCCGAAATCGACGTCCGCGTTCCGCTGGTCTTACACCGTCTACGACGTCAGGCGCGCCGATCGTGGAAGTGTCGTGCTGCAATGGGGCACCAAGCCGCGCAAGGACGACCGCGAGGATGAAGACTCGAAGACGGATGGCCAGGGCGCAAAACCTGAACCCAAGAAGGACGAGCCCGAGCTCGTCGTGAGCGGCGGCGCGAAGAACGGCGATGATCTCGAGGGCCGGCCGGCGATTGTCGATATTCCCGCCGGGAAGGGACGCGTGATCGCGTACAACTTCAACCCGATGCATCGCGACATGAACCGGTCCGACTACCGGTTTCTCTGGAATACGATTCTGAATTGGAAATACATCCTCGATCGCAAGTGAGCTCCCCGCGATACCACCTCGGACCGGTCGTTTCCTCGTCGTCAGCGGAATTCTCCGCCGATGAACGGGGACGCGTCCGCGCGTTCTTCGAGAGCCGTCCCGATCTGCGTCCGACACCGTTGCGCGCCCTGCCTGACATCGCGGGCGAGATCGGTGTCGGCGCGCTGCTCCTCAAGGATGAATCCCTTCGCTTCGGCTTGCCGGCTTTCAAGATCGTCGGCGTGACGTACGCCGTTCAACGGATGATGGAGGCGGGTAGATTGACGCCCGGCGGCATCGTTGCGTGCGCGACGGCGGGCAACCACGGTCGCGCGGTCGCACGCGTTGCAACGGAGAACAACCTGCGCGCGCGCGTTTACGTTCCAGCCGGCACTATCCGCGCCCGAATCGAGGCGCTCGAGGGCGAGGGAGCCGATGTGGTCGTCCACCACGGAGACTACGAGGATGCAGTGGCGACGATGGCGCGAGAGGCGGCGCGGCAGGGGTGGGTAATCGTGTCGGATACGAGCTGGCCCGGGGACGAGGCTGAAGCCTGGGACGAGACTAAAGCCTCGTACTACACGCCCCATCTCATCATGGCTGGCTACTCGCGGATCTTCGACGAAGCGCGGGCGGCCTGGGACGTGCCGCCCGACTTCATGTTCATTCAGGCGGGCGTTGGCGGACTGCTCGCGGCAGGAGCAGCGTGGTGCGCTGGCCACCGCTCGATTGGGGTCGTGTCCTGCGAGCCGATCACCGCTGCCTGCGTGCTCGCGGCAGCCGCCGCGGGCAAACCGACGCGAATTGCCGGCACGCTCGGCACGACGATGGCCGGGCTGAAGTCTGCCGAGGTGTCGCTCGCTGCATGGCCGATCATCGCGACGAGCGTGCAGGCGTTCGTCACAGCCCGCGACGAGGACTCGTACGACATGATGAGAAGGCTCGCGACCGCCGGCATCGTGGCCGGTCCATCCGGCGCGTGCAGCCTGGCGGCTCTGGCGGTCGTCATGCACGACCCCGACTTTGCGCCTGTGCGCGAGCATCTCGGCCTCAGCAACATGTCTCGCGTGCTCGTCGTGAACACGGAAGGCAACACCGATCCCGAGCTGATGAAGAGAGTGGTCGGCTGAACTGATAAACTAGCGACGTGCCGCGCGAAATTTCGCAAGAGACATGGGGCCGTTCGACAGTCGCAACCGCTTGCCCGCTGGACTGTCCTGATTCCTGCAGCCTCGACGTCACCGTCGAGAAAGGACGCGTCGTCGAGATCGACGGATCGCACGTCAATCCCGTTACCGACGGTTACATCTGCGCAAAGGTTCGCAAGTTTGGCGAGCGCGTGTACGGCAGCGACCGGCTCAAGTACCCCGCGGTTCGCTCTGGGCCCAAAGGCGTCGGGAGCTTTTCGCGCCTCAGCTGGGACGAAGCGATGGATCTGCTCGCGTCGAGGATGCGCGACGCGCGCGAGCGCTGGGGCGGCGAGTCAATCCTTCCCTTCTCCTATGGCGGCTCCAACGGACTGCTGACGCAGGACACCGCAGACGCCGAGCTCTGGCGGCGATTCGGCACATCGCGGCTGGATCGGACGGTGTGCGCCGCGCCCACCGGGGCAGCTGCGCAGGCGATGTACGGAAAGATGGCCGGCGTCGGCTACGCCGACTACGCGTGTGCGCGGCTGATCGTCATCTGGGGCGCGAACCCGTCGGCGTCGGGCATTCACCTCATTCCCCACGTCCGTCGCGCGCAGCGCGAGGGCGCCCGGCTCGTCGTCATCGATCCCCGGCGTACTCCCCTCGCGCGGAAAGCCGATCTACACGTGGCGCTGCGCCCCGGGACCGACGTCGCCGTCGCCTTGTCGCTCATCAGGCACATCTTCGAGAACGGCCACGCGGATTGGACTTTTCTGAACGCGCACGCGAAGGGGGCGGAGGCGCTTCGAGCGCGCGCTGCCGACTGGACGTTCGAGCGCGCCGCGGCCGTCGCGGGCGTGTCGGCGGCCGATCTCGAACAGCTCGCAGACTGGTACGTTTCAACCTCGCCCGCGCTGATCCGCTGCGGCTGGGGTCTCGAACGCAACCGTAATGGTGGCAACGCGGTTCTCGCCGTCCTCGCGCTGCCGGCTGTCGCGGGCAAGTTCGGCGTACGCGGTGGCGGGTACACGATGAGCAACTCGCAGGCGTTCGGCGTCAAGGCGGCGCAATGGATCGACACCGACGAGCCGTCCACTCGCCTCGTGAACATGAATCACCTCGGACGGGCGCTCGTCGAGTACGACACACCACCCGTGAAGGTGCTGTTCGTCTACAACTGCAACCCGGTTGCGACCATGCCCGATCAGCGGCGCGTCATCGAAGGGCTGCAGCGCGACGACCTCTTCACCGTTGTCTTCGAACAGGTCGCGACCGACACCACGAAGTACGCCGATTTGATCCTGCCGGCCACGACGTTCCTCGAGAACTACGACATCGCCAAAGGGTACGGCAGCATCAGCATGCAGCTCGTTCGTCCCGTCATCGAAGCGGCGGGCGAGGCGCGCGCGAACGCCGAGGTCTTCGGCGAGCTGCTGCGCCGGTTGAGCCTCACGGACCGGACGGACGAAGCAGGCGAAGTCGAGACTTTCATGCACGTCGCGTCGCGCATGCCGGACGCCGTAGGCAGGCCGCTCATGGAGCACGGTCTTGCCAACCCGCCGCACGGCGGCTTGCCCGTCCAGTTCGTGGACGTTTTTCCGAAGACCGCGGATCGGAAGATCGACCTGTTCCCGGAATCGATCGCCGCGGACGCGCCCGCCGGGATCTACGGCTTCCAGCCGGATCCGGCGACGAACGACTATCCGCTCGCGCTCATCTCGCCCGCCAGCGATCGCACGATCTCGTCAACGCTCGGCGAGCTGCGCTCGCGCCACGCGGCGTTGCAGATTCATCCAGCCGACGCGGCGTCGCGAGGAATCGTGGAAGGGGACGCCGTGCGCGTGTTCAACCAGCAGGGGGAAGTGCAGTGTCCGGCGTCACTGTCCACCGACATGCCTGCCGGAACCGTATCGCTGCCCAAGGGCCTGTGGCGGAAAAGCACGTACAACGGCTTCACGGCGAACGTCCTCGCGCCCGATACGCTCACCGACATCGGCGGCGGCGCCTGCTTCAACGACGCCCGCGTCCAGGTCGCGCTGCTGGGTAGGCACTGAGCTTTGAGCTTTGAGCTCTGAGCTGTGAGCCCTGAGCTCTGAGTTTCAGGTCAGGACTTGGCGCTCACGGCTCATGGCTCACCGCTCACAGCTCAGAGCTCATAGCTCGCCTAATAGCTGAAAAAGAAGATCAGGTCCGCTGAGCCGCGCTCGACTCGGCGCTGGAGGGAACGGTTGGTCTTCGTCGTCGCCCCCGGCGCGCCCGAGCCCTGAAGGCGGAGGAAGCGCGCGATCTGGTACTCGAGGATGAACTCGCTCGCGTCCTGCGCGCCGAAGTGCTGCCGGAACTTCAGGAACAGCTGCTCGCTGACCTGCTGGCCGAGCGTCACGCTCGCGCCGAAGCCCGCAGCCTCGCCGGTGGTTTCGATCTCGAAGAGGTCGAGGTCGAGCGCGCGGCCGATCGACTCGGCCAGCGGCGCGGTGACGAACCCTGATGCGATCGCGCCGGCGCGCTGCGCGAGCGCGACCCGCTCGCCGCTGTCCAGGTTGTTGATCGGCTGGTTGAACACGATGAGCGACAGGATATCGGCCTGATCGAGCGTCGGCGTGCTCGACAGCGTCAGCTCCGGCCTGCGGGCCGTGCCCCGCACGTGCACGCGCGCGATCACACCGCTGATGTCCCGCTCGGCGGTGACGTCGAGCAGCGGGTTGATCTCCGGAAGCCCCGTGAAGCGCACGCGGCCGTCGCGGGTGACGTCGAACCGCCGGCCCTGAAACTGATAGAACCCCCGAACCGTGTTGATCGTGCCCAGCAGCGTTACCTGCGACCCGGGCTGTTTTCGAACCCGCAGATCGCCCCCTACGGTCATGTTGATGTCTCCCAGCGCCAGACCCCTCCGGCCGCCCGGGCGGAGATCCGCACCACGCAGCACGAGGTTGTCGGGGATCTGAATCCGGACATCCAATGCGAGCTGGTTGAACACGCCCGGCGGCTCCTCAGGTGGCAGGGGATCCACCGGAGCTATGGGCGCTACACCCGCTGCCGCCGCTTCGAGCGACAGTGCTGTCGCCTCGCGGGCGCCGCCGCTCGAGGCGGCTACGCGAACGCCCGGCTCGACCAGCGGCGCCGCCGTCGCCTCGGTCGCATACGGACCCGTTGCGAGCGTCGCGAGGACCTGATCCACTTCGATGCGACCGGCGTGCAGTTTGATCTCCCCCTCAACGCGCGGCCGGCGCAGCTCCCCCGTGATCCGCAGCCGGCTGTCCACCTCGATGTCGCCAAGCTCGTTGTCGACGATCTCGAAGCTGTCCGCCTGGAGCTGCAGGTTGACGGCGCCGACCGATCCCTCGTGAACGGCCAGCTCCCCGCTCACGAGCAACGGGTCACCGCCGTCGTCACGGACCTCGAAACCAGAGACGACGACGCGATCCGGGTGGAGGTCGATGCGCGTGTCGAGACCTGTGTACGTGACACCACCCGCAGGTACCTTGAAAGAGCCGCCGCTGACGGTGACGACCCCCTCGACGTGCGGGTCCCGACCGGAACCGCCGACGTGCAGGTTCGCCGTGAGCGTACCCGCGACGTCGACGACCTGTGTCGTAAAGCCTTGAACGATGCCGAGGTCGATCGGGCTGCTCTCGATCCGCAAGTCCACGCGATCGATGTCCGACGGGTCGACGTGCTCGGCGCGTGCGGTCGGCTCGAACCGGAAAAGCGTCATCGGCGCGTACCCCTTCGCCGTGAGCCAGTGCTGCGCGGTCTGCTGAAGGCGTGCATCGACCTGCACGCCGCCGCCGGTGTAGTCGACATTCGCCGTGAGACTCTCGAACGCGAACGTACGAACGCGGCCCTGATTGAGAGCGACGGAGCCTTCGGCGCGTGGGCTGTCGAGTGAACCGGTCAGCCGCACATCGGCCGACAGCAGGCCGGCGACGCCGCGGTCCTGCACCAGGAGCTTCTCGAGCTGCGCCACATCGACGTTCGACGCCTTCACGCGCAGGTCGCCGGTTGTTTCGGCGCCGCGAGCGATCGTTCCTTCCACGGCGAGCGACTGCGTGCCGGGTGCCAGCGGCGTCGGCGGCCCGACGAGCTGGACATTCTTGACGCGGATCTCCCGCGCATCGAACTGGACGACTGCGTTGGTGCCTGCCATGCGCCACTCCAGCCCTTCTGCCCGAAGGGTCAGCGTCGGCAGATGGAGCTCGTTGTGGTCCGCGTGAATGAGGAGCGTACCGGACGCCGCCGCCTCGCGACCGCCGTCGTTCACCTTCCCGTCGAACTCGAGCGTCTGCGACTTATAGGTGGTCTTGCCCTCCACCTCGCCCAGCTCGAGGCCGGCCACGCGGACGAACGTCGCCGTCGTCGTCGCGCCGAACGTTGCGTCCTTGAATGACAGGTCCGGGATGCGCACGGAGTACTGGGAGTTCGCGTCGAGCGCGCCGGTCTCGCCATACTTAACGTTGCTGCCGCTGAACGTGCCCGTGGTTTCGAGCGAGGCCCGGTTTCCGGTCAGCTGCCCGTCGAGCGTGACGGCGCCCTGCAGCGGTTGTCCGACCAGCTCGCCGACCGCCTCCAGGCTCGGCGTGTCGATGTGATACTTGACCGAGGACGATCCCGTATCGGTCAGCGCCACGGCACCCGACGCGGTGACATGCAGGTCGGCGCCGCTGACGTCGAGCGTACGAATCTCCCCGTTCCCGCGATCGATGCGGCCGTCCACGAGACCCTTTTCGACGTCGATCCCACCGATTGACGATTGCGACAGCTCGACGCGACCCGCCGCGGCCAACGTCTCCGGCGTGATCGACCCGCGAACGTCGTCGAGCGCTACCTGCACGTCCAGCTGGCCGGTGACGGTTCCTTTGAGCTCGGTCCTCCCCATCAGCGCCGCCGGATCGAATTGCGCGAAACTTCCGGCCGCCGTCGCCGTGAGCGCGCCGCGGTCCAGCAGCGCCGTGTATCGCAGGCGCGGGAGCTCGCCACCGAGGAACTGCGAGTCGACGAGCTCGCCGCTCGCGTCGATCCTCAGCTCGTCCACCGTCTTGCCGCTGCCTTTGACGTCGAACGGCCCGCTGAGGCTCGAGCCGAAACGGTCCGCCGCAAGGGCGGATACGTTGAGTGCTTTGCCGACGCGCTGAAGGTCGAGACGGGTGACAGCCCCCTTCGCGGCGTACTCGACGTCGTTGCCCTCCATCCTGAACGTGGCGGTCGTACCGGATGCCACGTCCGCTCCTTCGATCCGCGACGCGCCGAGGACTGCGTCACCAGACATGACGCCGGATGCCTGCTGGAAATGCCAGTCCGCCGCGAGCACCGTATCGAGCCGGGGAACATTCAGTCTTCGAGGCAGCCGCCGCAGATCGACGTTCGATGCCGACCCGCGCAGGTCCATCGCCAGCGTGCGGTTGGTTCCCGGCCGAACGATCGTGCCGCGAACGCTCGACGCCGCGCCGTACGCGTGCGTACGTCCGTCGACGACGATACGCGGCCCGTCCAACCGCCCTTTGACCTGGAGCCGCTCTGCTTCGTACCCGGCAAACGTCACGCGCGGACCGGCGAACGTGAACGGGCCCGCGATCGCGTCGACACCACCCGGCGGGAGCACCAGATCGAATGTCGTCCGGCCGGTGATGTGACTGCCGAGATCGCGGCGACCGGTGAGCGGACCGAGATTGAAGTCGCGGACGTTCACCGTGCCGCCGACGGCGCGCCGCGGCCCCTCGAGATCGAGGGTCACCGATCCATCGGCCTGACCCGCCGCCGATCGAACGTCGAGCGTTACACCAAGGCGATCCACCGGCCCGTTCGTCTCGATTTCAAACGAGGGGCGCAGATTGATTCCCGCGATTGCCGGCAGGAACCGTCCGACCTCCGGCAGCGAGAGCGACCGGGATCGCGTGACAAGCTTGATGACGGGACGCCGCAGGTAGTGTTCGATGACGCCGTCAACGAACAGGTCGCTCTCGGCCGTCCGAATCGTGAGATCGTCCAGAAACAGGTTATCGTCCCGCACCGCGATCTTCCCGGACATCTCGTGCAGCGCACCGTTCGGCGACGCCGCCGTGAACGACAGGCGATCGAGAGTTACCGTGTAGTGGACCGGCGCGTACTCGAACGACATCTGTGCGTTGAGGTCGCGCAGCCTTCGAGGCGCCTCGAACGTACCTGCCGTGCGGGCCCCTTCGAGGACGATGTCGCCGTTCGAGACCCCGATGGATCCGATCGATACCGGCCGCATCGGGCCTTCGCGATCGGCTTCTCTCCGCTCTTCTTTGACGAGCCTGCCGAGGTTCCAGCCGTCCGCCGTCCGGGTCACCCGGACGCGCGGCGCTTCGAGCCTGATCTCTTCGACCATTAGACCCTTGGACACGAGATCGAGGACGCTGTAGTTCACGCTCAGCGTCTTCACCGCGACGACCTGCTCGCCGCCCGAGTGCAGGGATAAGTCGTCCAGCTCCGCGCCGAAGAACAGGTTGCCGCGAAGCCGGCCGATCGCGAGCTCGCCGTTCAGGTACTGATTCGCCTGGCGAACGATCATCCGGCGCGCCCAGTCGCGAAACCAGTCGGTCTGCGACACGATCAGCGCCAGCGCTATCGCGCCGACGATGAGCGTGCCGATGAGCGCGATGACCCGCAGCGTGCGTCGCAGCATCAGAAGGCCTGGCCGATCGAGAAATGCACCCGCCACGGAAATCGCTGCTGCTCTCCGTCGATGAGCAACCCGTCGATGGGTGTGAACTGATACGCGAAGTCGAACCGGAGCGGGCCGATTGGCGTGAGGTAACGGACGCCAGCCCCGACATCGGCGAGGAGATCCTTGAGGTCGATACCCCACGGATCTTCCCAGGAGTTCCCGGCATCCACGAACAGCACTCCGCCCAGGTTTCCTGAGATCGGGAACCGGGCCTCGCTGGTGATTTCGAGCATCGAGAGGCCGCCCGTCGTGAACCCATCGCTCAACGGCGAGACTTCGAAGCGCCCCCAGCCACGCAGGCTGGTCGAGCCGCCGAGAAAGTAGCGCTTGAAAAACGGGATGTTGACGCCGGTTGGGTCAGGCGCGTCCAGGGAGCCAATCTTCGCGCGGTTCGCCAGGACGAACCGTCTGCCGATCGACAGATAGTGCCGGCCGTCGAGCGTCAGCTCGGTGTAGTCGAAATCGCCGACGAACCAGCGGCCTGCCTTCTCGAAATGAATCGCCGCCACGTACCCACGCCTGGCGTCGAGCACATTGCGGGTCGTGGTCCGCTGAAGATCGAAGGCGACAGCGGACAGAATCCCGCCGCCCGAGCCGGTCGTTGGATCGAGCCCCAGCGCGATGAAATCGTCATGGAGCGTCGGATCGTTCTGAGCTTCCTCGGTGATTGTGTAGTTTTCACGCTCGCGGATGATCGAGACCGAGGCGGTTGTCAGCGCCGGTCGAGCGGATCGGGGACGGTCATCGGAAAACACCTGGGTAAGCGTGACGCGGCCGCCCAGCGTCTCGAGCTCGTAGGCCGGCTCGTTCGAGAACCAGCCCTGTGCCGAGGCCGTCAGCGACATGCCCGGACGAAGAAAGTAGGGCTCGAAGAGGTTCAGGCGCACGCCGCGATCCAGCGACGACCACTTGGCCTCCACGCCCGCCGTTCGCGCGCCGCCGAAGAAGTTGACGTGCCGCCAATTGACGGTCCCGCGCAGCTTCTCCTCAGTGCCGTACCCGAAGCCGAACGTCAACTTCCTGTGCTTTCCTTCCGTGACCGTGACACGAACGGGTACTTCGACAGCCTGGTCGCGCGATTCGACGGATTCCACGTTGACGAACTCGAACAGCTCGAGGCCGTACAATCTCCGCTGGCTCTCCTGGAGCCGACCGAGACGAAACCGCTGGCCCGGCTTGAACGTGAGCTGGCGCCTGATGACTTCGTCATCCACGCTGGAATTGCCGACTATCTCGACGGGCCCAAAGAGCGCCGCAGGGCCGAGCGTGGCGGCAAACGTGAGGACAACGTGGCGCGGTTGCGTGCCCGGCGATTCCGTCACCTGCACGCTCGCGTGCGGGAAGCCGCTGTCACGCAGCTCGTCGAGCGTCCGCTCGCGCGTCGCCTGGACGAGCGCGAGATCGCGCGGGGCGCCTTCCCGGATCGACGCCTGCCGCTCCATCCGCGCAATGCGGCGTTCGCGAAACTGCTCGAACCCCTCGAAACGGAGATCTTCGACGACGATCGGCTGGCCTTCGTCGACGGTCACGCGCAGCTTGACTTCACTCTGCGCCTCGTTCAGGTCGACGTCGAACGACGTGACCTTCGCGTCCGGGTACCCGCGATCGGCGTAAAAGGCGACGATGCGCTTGAGGTCCGCTTCGAACTGCGCGCGGTTGAAGTAGCGCTTCGTTCCCCACGGCAGCCAGCTGCTGTCGGCGGTAGCGAGCGCGTCCTTCAGCTGAGACTCGCTGACAGCCTTGACGCCTTCGAAGGAGAGGTCGGTGACCTTGATGCCCTCCTCTTCGCGGCAGCCCGCAGCGAGAACGATCGCGGCGGTGAGAGCGAGGGCGGCGCGGGACATGACAGGACAGGCCAGATCACGTCGCATGCCAACGGTGACTGGCCCTGGGAAAAAGGGGACAGTCACCTTTTTCCCGCGCTGCAAGATTGAGGATGCGGGAAAAGGTGACTGTCCCCTTTTCCCTTACGATTCGGCCGTGATGTCCGGCTTACCCGCCGAAACGGCCATCATGATGCCGAGGCCGAGGGCGATGATGAGCCCGATGACGACCCAGGTAGTGGAGAGACGCGCGAGAATCCCCGCCTGCCACAACGCGAGCACGGCACCCACGACCAGGACGAAGTAACCAATGAGATATATGTTGATGAATTTCATAACACCCTATCAGTTAAGGCGGGCCGGACTTGAAGCATCCGGCCCGCCGTCAGCGTCGTTACCGCTGTAGCCGGACGACCATCGCGGCGCGCCGGTTGAGGCGCCGGGTTTCTTCACGCGCGTTGTCGTGCTTCGGCCGCTCCTCGCCGTAGCTCACCGTGCGCAGCCGGTCGGGCCCGATGCCGCGGCTCTGCAGGTAGTCCCGCACCGCGTGC
>DATAFJ010000054.1:0-17543 GCA_036257535.1 Vicinamibacterales bacterium
CTTGATCGCGTCCGCGACGACGTCGTGAATCGACACGCGCTCGACTTCCAGCCGAATCGGCCTGACGAACTCGAGCACGTCCTGAACGATCGCGTTGGCCATCTTGGCCTCGTTGATGATGTCGTTCAGGATCGCCTGCGCGTCCTCCGAGCCCCCGAGCTGCCGCTTGAGCACGCCCGCCATGACTTCGATCCCGGCGAGCGGGTTCTTCACTTCGTGCGCGATCGCCGCCGCCATCTCGCCCAGCGCCATCAACCGATCGCGGAGCCGCTCGCGTTCCTCGAGCTGCTCGACGCGGGTCAAATCCTTGAAAAAGAGCGTCGCGCCAATCCGCCTGCCGCGCACGTCGTGGATCGGCGACAGCGTGTAGCCGATTACGCGTCCCGGACCCTTCAGCCTGAGCTCGGCGCGGTTCGGCAGGTGGCTCTGCTCGAACGCGCTCGCCAGGATCCGGATCAGGTCCGGCTGCGACTTCAGCACCGTCGAGAACGGCCGGCCGATGTCCCCCGGCCGCTCCTCGATTCCCAGCAGCCGGCACGCGACATCGTTCATCACGGCCACCCGTCCTTCCGCGGTGACCGCAAGAACGCCGTTCTGAAGCCCGCGAACCATGTCGCGGAAAAACTCGTTGCCGACTGGGTTCGACGCCTGCGCCCCGGCTCGACCGGGTGCGCGCTCTGCCTGACGCGGGGCTGTTCCCGCCTCAGACCGTTTTCGCTGTGGCATTGGAGCTTGCGTTAGTGTAATCGCGCGGTCGCCTGGCTCCAAGCTCTTTTCCTTCTGCGAGTTACGGCGTCCACCCCGGGGCGGATTTGCCTGGCGCGCGTCGCGCGCTCACGCAAACGACTCCGCCCTCCGGCGAGCGGTCGTTGGGGCAAAGGGTGTGCCTGAGGTTGAGAACGCTAAATCACGCCAGAAATGCAGGATCGGGCCCTCGGGAGGGGCTCCGGGGCTGGTTAACTAAGAGTCTCGAATTACAGAACTGTCAGGCGGATGTCGAGTCAGTCGCTCGACAGCTCTTCCCACTGATGCATGAGATCTCTCACCTCCCACATCAGTGCCTGGTGCCGGTCGATGATCGGCTTGGCCGCCTGTCGATCGTCGTAGAAACCGGGGGTCGCCATCGACGCCTCCAGTTCCTTGATCGCCTGCTCGCGCTCGGCGATTTGTGCTTCGAGCGCCTCTATCCTTTTCTTATGGGCGTTCGCCGCCTTCCGATCGCCGTCCGCCGGCGCCGGACGAGGACGAGGCGCCCGGGCGTCGCGTTTTCCCTTGGCAGCCACAGGCCTTGCCGCCGCGGCTGGTTTCGAGGATGCAGCCGGACGGGGGCCGACCGCCGGCGCGGCGGAATCCTTCCTCGCCTGCTTGCTCCAGCGGAACTCTTCGTACGTCCCGGGGTAAACCGTCAGCCGACCGCCTCCGACCTCGACGATCTTCGTTGCGAGCCGATCGACGAAGTAGCGGTCGTGCGAGACGAAGATCAGCGTTCCGCCGAAGTCCTCGAGCGCTTCGAGGAGGACGTCCTTCGAGTCGAGGTCGAGATGGTTCGTCGGCTCGTCGAGCAGCAGCGTGTTCGACGGCCGGAGAAGCATTCGCGCCACGGCAAGCCTCGTGCGCTCGCCGCCCGACAGCACGGCGGCGCGCTTGTAGACGTCATCGCCCGAAAAGAGGAACCCGCCGAGGATGTTGCGGATGGCGGGGACCATGTTGTTGGGGGAACCGGTCTCGAGCGTCTCGTAGACGGTGAGCGAGGGGTCCAGCCGGCTCGCTTCGTCCTGCGCGAAGTACTGCATGACGACCTGATGCCCCTCGGTCCGCTCGCCCGAGTCCGGCGCCTCGACCCCCGACAGCATGCGCATCAGCGTGGATTTGCCGGCGCCGTTCGGACCGACGAGCGCGAGCCGGTCTCCGCGCTCGACGAGCAGGTCGGCGCCGCCGAACACGACCTTCTCGTCGTACTGCTTCACGGCGCGCTTGAGCTCGATCGCCGTTCTGCCGCTCTTGGCGCACGCGGGAAACGTGAAGTGCACGCGCTTGCGCTCGGGCGGAATCTCGATCGGGACGACCTTCTCGAGCATCTTGATGCGGCTCTGGACCTGTGACGCCTTGGTCGCCTGGTACCGGAACCGATCGATGAACGCCTTGACCCGCGCGACCTCCTCATCCTGCCGGCGCTTCGCTTCGCGAAGCCGCTCGAGCCGTGCCTCGCGCTCCGTCAGGTACCCCGAGTAGTTGCCGGGGTAGTCGGTGAGCGTTCGCAGGCCGATGTCGGTGATGCGGGTGACGACGGAGTCGAGAAAGAACCGATCGTGCGAGACGAGAATCACCGAATGCGGATACTCGCCGAGGTATTCCTCGAGCCAGTTCCGCGCTTCGAGGTCGAGATGGTTCGTCGGCTCGTCGAGGAGGAGCAGCGTGGGCCGGCCGAGCAGAAGTTTGGCGAGCGCGATGCGCATCTGCCAGCCGCCCGAGAACGTCTCCGTCGGCCGGTCGAACTCTTCCTGAGCGAAGCCGAGCCCGCGAAGGACGGTCGCGACCTTGAGATCGAGGCTGTAGCCGTCGGCGTCGCGGAAGCGATCCTGCAGCTCGCTGTAGCGAACCAGGAGCGCCTCGTGCTGGGTTTCGGGAACGGTCCTGTCGGCCAGCCGCTCCTCGAGATCGTGCAGGTCGGCCTTCATTGCCAGCACCGGCCCGAACGCCAGCATCGCCTCGTCGAGGAGGGTGCGGCCGCTGTGATCCAGCCCGTCCTGCGGCAGGTAGCCGACGGTCAGGTTCGACGGCCTGAGAATCTCCCCTTTGTCAGGCTCCTCGAAGCCTGCCAGCATCCTCAGCAACGTCGTCTTGCCGGCGCCGTTCGGGCCGCAGAGCCCGACACGCTCGCGCCGCCCGATCTGCCACGACACGTCGTCGAGCAGCACGCGTTCGCCGAACGACTTGCTCAGCGACGAAAGTTGAATCATCTGAAACGTACGATTTTAGCACTACTCACCGAGTGCTTTCGCGGCGACGGCGAGGACCTTCGGAACGCGGAAGGGCTTGGTGAGATATCCGGCGACGCCGAGATTGATCGCCTCGATCGCGCTGGCTTCGGTCGAGAACCCGGTGATGATCACGACGGGAAGATCCGGCCGGTATCGTCTAGCTTCCTTGATCACCGAGAGCCCGTCCACGCCGGGCATTCGAAGGTCGGTAATCAAGAGATCGTACGACGACCCGCGGAGACGCTCGACGGCGGTCCGGCCTTCAGGCGCGACGTCCACGTCGTACTCCGCGAGCGAGAGCGTCTTCGCCAGCAACTCGCGGATCGCCGCCTCGTCATCGACGACGAGAATGCGCGGTCGGGAGGTCGGTGCGGCGGTCGTGGTCTTCGAAGGCGACGGCACGGCGCGCAGCGTGCGGGGCCGATTGCTGTCGAGCCAGTTGTCGACGTCCCGCTTCCGGAACCGCCATTGCCGGCCGACGCGCACGGCCGGCAGTTTTCCCGCCTTGATGAGTCGGTAGACGGTCCGCAGATTGACCTGGAGGTACCTCAGGACCTCGTCGGTCGTCAGGAAGGCGTCCTCCATCATGGGGCCTGCGGCCCGGGGCCCGGGGCGTGGGGAAGTTCGATGCGGAACTCGGTGCCGCCTTCGCGTCGCGCGGTGGCCGCAATCGAACCGCCGTGCTCCTGGATGATCCCGTACGCGAAGGCCAGCCCGAGCCCCGTCCCCTGACCGACCTCCTTCGTCGTGAAGAAGGGCTCGAAGATCCGCGGCAGGACGTCTGGAGGGATCCCGGGACCTGTATCGGTGATCTCGATGACGATGCGATCGCGCTCGGCGCGGGTGCGCGCGACGATGCGATCCGGACCATTGGTTTCGTGACCGTTTCGTCCGGCGATTGCCTGCTCGGCGTTCAGCAGAATATTGAGCAGCGCCTGCTGCAGGAGGAGCGCGTCGCCGAGCGTCCTCGGGACGCGCGGGTCGAGCCGTCGAACGATCTCGATGCCCGCGTCGCGGCAGGCGCGCGCCCGCAGCGCGACCGCGCGCGAGAGCGCGGCGTTCGCGTTCACCCGGCGGCGGGCGGCGGATCGCGATCCGGCGAAGATGAGGAGCCGATGGACGATGTTTGCGGCGCGATCCGCTTCGCGATGAATCAGCCGGATGGTCGACTCAAGCTCGCGCGGGAGCTGACGATCGCGGCGCAGCAGCTCGAGGTGTCCGAGGACCGACTGGAGTGGATTGTTCAACTCGTGCGCGATGCCCGCGACGAACTGCCCGAGCGCCGCCAGTTTCTGGGAATGCGCCTGGCGCGCCGCGTCCTGGTGGGCCTGCCGGATCACGTGCGCGAACAGCAGCCGGTTCTCGATCGCAGGCGACAGCTGGCGCGACAGCTCGACGGCAAGCGCGATGGTTTCCTTGCGCGCGGCCGCGTCCGCCCTGCGAAGACCCTCGACGACGAGCACGCCGAGCGCGCGCTGCCGTCCGCGCAGCGGGATGAGGAGCGCGCTCGAGCTCCGCGTTTTCCATTCCGGACCCGCCGCGCGGAGCGCGCGCACCACGGCATGGTCAGTCGCTTCCGTCGACAACCGCGATCCGAGCTCGTCATCGTGAACGGCGGTGGCCGCCTCGAGCACCAGCTCGCGGCGCTGCCGATCATGCAACCAGACCGACGCGCAGTCAGCGCCGAACAGGGCCGGCAGGCCCTCGCACAGCGGGCCGAAGGGGAGACCGCGTTCGGAGTGCTCGGAGCCATCCCGGCTGAACGTCAGGACAAGATCGTGGATACGGGCGTGGCCGGAGAACGCCCGCTCCAGCCGGGCGAGGCGGTCGACAATCGAGGCGGCGGGCATCTGTCCCAGGGTGGCAGCCGGATTGTAGCAGAATAGGACTTAATGGGACACCCGGCCACCCGGGGGACCCGTTCGTCTAACTTTTCAGAGCGCGCTCACACAATGGCCTGGACGGACGAGGAGCTCGTCGCCCGCTCGGTTGGCGGGGACACCGAGAGCTTCAACCAGCTGATTCTGCGCTGGGAGCGGCCGATTTTCGCGTTGGCTTACCGCGTCATCGGCCGTGAAGAGGATGCGCGGGACGTCTGCCAGGAAACCTTCCTTCGCGCCTTCCGCGCCCTGCGCGGCTTCAAGGGGCAGGCGAAGTTCTCCTCGTGGTTGTACCGCATTGCGCTCAATCTCTGCCGCGACTGGATTCGTCGCGAGCGGCGCGCGCCGGTCGCGCAGGCGCCCGAAGGCGTGGACCTGCTCGATCTCGCCGCGGAGCGCGAGCCGTCGGAGTCGATCGAAACGCTGGTCGCGCGGCGCGAGATGAGCCGCGTGGTCGCGAAGGCCATGGCGCTCCTGCCTGAGGAGCAGCGCACGGCCATCATCCTGAAGGAGTATCACGGGCTGACGTTTCAGGAGATCGCCGATCTGCTGGACTGCCCGCTGAGCACGGTGAAGACGCGGTTGTATCAAGGGCTGTCCGTCCTTCGGCGCGCCCTTCCGCAGGACGGTATGCGACAACAGCCGGGGGGCAGGGGCCCCCGGAGTGAACCATGACGATGCCAGAACGGTGTGATGATTCGCGGATGAAGGAAGCGCTCGTCGCGCTTCTGTACGACGAGCTGGAGGCCGGCGAGCGTGCCGACATCGAGGCGCACCTCGCCTCGTGTGCCGCATGCCGCGAGGAAGCCAGCGCGCTGCGTGCGCTCCGACTGGAGCTGCCCGCATGGACTCCGCCCGAGCGCGAGCTCGGCTTCGCCATCGTGGATCGCGCCGCGCGCAGCGAGCGCGTCACGCGATCCCCGTGGGCGCTTCCCGCGTGGGGACTCGCCGCTGCCGCGGCGCTCGTGCTGGCGGCCGGCGCTGCGATCGCCAATCTCGAGGTCAGCTACGGCAGCGACGGGTTCAGGGTTCGCACCGGATGGTCTCGCAGCGAAGGCGAGACGGTGCAGTCGGTGCAGTCGCCGCGGCGCGAGCCGTCCGCCGCGCCGGCCCAGTCCGCCGAGTGGCGAGCCGAGCTCGCCGGGCTCGAACGCCGGCTGCGTGAGGAGCTCGGCGCCGGGCCGGTGAGGACCGTCTCGAGTACGGCACGCTCCGATTCGGAGGACGTGCTGCGGCGCGTTCAGGCGCTCATCAACGAGAGCGAGGCACGGCAGCAGCGCGAGCTCGCGCTGCGCCTGGCGCAGGTACTGAACGATTTCGATCGTCAGCGGCAGACCGACCTCGTGCGAATTCAGCAGGGGTTCGGACAGCTCGAGCGGTCGACGGCCGTGGATCGTGAACTGCTCAATCAATTCGTGCGAGTGTCGCAGCAGCGGTGATGAGGATCCAGATGCAGACCAGGATGTTCAAGTACGCGGCGTTCGTGATCGCGGTGTTGTCGCTGGTAGGCACCGTCCGGGCACAGCAGGCCGCCTCCCGCGTCGACGCGGACGCCAAGCGCCGGTACGAAATCAAGGTGATGGAAGGCGTGCTCGTCGGCGCCGTCAAGCATGGCGCCGAGCAGGTCGGACGTCAGCTCCAGCCGCAGCTCGTCCTGATGACCGGGTTCGCGCGCGCCCGCGGATTCGTGCTCGACGGGTACGGCGTGTTCTTCGACGTCGAGATCCCCGGCATGCGCGAGACACCGATCTGGACGATGAGGGTCCTCGAGCAGGACATGGTTGCCGCGCGGCGCACGCTCGAGCGGCTCCTCCAGCAGGTGCAGATGGTCGGCGACCCGCAGACGAAGGCATCTCTCGATCAGGGGCTCCGGCAGCTCCGGGCGCAGGTGGACCGAACGTCCCAGGCTCAAGCGCCCGCGAACCCGGCGCGCATGGTTGCCGGGGCGGAAATTTCCGAGAGTGCAGGCGCGGCGGTGCAGCCGGTGCCGGCGCCGATGGCGCCGCCCGTCGCGCAGGACCCGGGGATGCTCTACACGGAGTCAGTGAAGAGCACGATCATCGACGCGATGCTCGACCACGGCGCGCCGCTGGGCATCCAGCCGGACGAGTGGCTGACCGTGGCGGCACGGGATGGTGAAGGACCGCTGACGCCGCTCGAGAACTACGACGCCGTGACGTTCATCTTCCGGATCAAGGGGAGCGACCTGACCGCGTTTCGCGGCGGCAGCATCAGCCGCGAAGAGGCGCAAAAGCGTGTAGAGGTCCGCCAGTTCTGATCTAGAATCGCGGCTCTATGGTGATGCCTGGCCGCGCGGGGCGGGCCACAGATGCGATGGCGCTTCTTGCGCTCCTCGCGTCTGCCTGCGGCCCGCGCGTGGACGTCAGGCAGGCCCTTCAGGTCACCGAGCTCACCACCGGCTGGTTCGACGCCGGCATCGTCAACGGCAAGAACAAGCTCGTCCCGTCCGTTGCGTTCCGGCTCAAGAATGCCAGCGCCGCCGAGCTGGCCAGCATCCAGATCAACGTCATCTTCGAGATCCCGCCGGACTGGGAGGACGATACATATCTCCGGGGCATCGGCAGCGACGGACTGCCGCCGGGCGGCGCCTCGGATCGCATGGTCGTGCGCGCCAAGAACGGTTTCACGGGCGAGCAGCCGCGCGCCGAGATGCTGCAGAACACGCACTTCAAGGACGCGAAGGTCAAGATCCAGGTCAAGCACGCCTCCAACCAGTGGGTTCAGCTTGGTGAATATCCTGTGCAACGCCAGCTCCTGACGAACTGACGCCGCGCTTGACGACCCAGACCACTCTCCTGCGCCGCCTCGGTCCGTACGATGCGGCCGCGATCATCGTCTCCAACGTCATCGGCGGCGGCATCCTCTTTTTCTCGCCGGGGATCGCCGCAAGCGTCCCGAGCCCGTGGCCGTTCCTCGCCGTGTGGGCCACGGGCGGCGCGCTCGCCTTTGCAGGGGCGATGGCGTACGCCGAGCTCGCCGTGATGCGGCCGAGAGCGGGAGGCGAGTACGTGTATCTCGACGCGGCCTTCGGCCGGCCCGCCGCGTTCCTCACGGGCTGGACGTCGTTCGTCGCCGGCTTCTCCGGAGCGATCGCGACGACCGCGATGATTTTCGCGTTCTACCTGGTCCGCTTCATGCCCGCCGGGACGGTGACCAGCGAGCCATGGTTTGTCGTGCCGCTACCCTGGGTACCGCTGACCTTTTCCGCCCAGACGCTCGTGGCCATCGTCATCATCGCGCTGATGGCGGCGATTCACATCCGTGGTGTGGGCCCGGGCCGTGTCGTAGGCAACATCCTCGCAGCGATGAAGGTGACGGCGCTGCTCCTTTTCATCGCGATCGGGCTGTCGTTCGGAACCGGGTCGATCACCAATCTCCAGACCGCCGCCGCCCCGGTGGCCGCCACGTCCTGGCTCCTCGCGCTCGTGCCGGTGATGTTCGCGTACTCGGGCTGGAACGCCGCGTCGTACGTCGCCGAGGAGATTCGCGATCCATCGCGCAACGTTCCGATCGCGCTCGCCGTCGGGACGGCCGCCGTCGTCCTCATCTACGTTCTGCTCAACGTTCTGTACCTCTACGTGCTGCCAATCGGAGAGCTGGCGGCGGTAAAGGGCAGCGTGCTGGACGTGGTGGCGGAGCGGCTGCTCGGCGAACGGGCGGGGGACATTCTGGGAATCGTGTCTCTCGTCAGCCTCGCCGCGAGCATCAGCGCGATGACGATCGCGGGGCCGCGCGTGTACTACGCGATGGCGCGTGACGGCGTGTTCCTGCGGCCCGCCGCGGAGATCCACCCTCGCTTCCAGACTCCTGCGAAGTCGATCATCGCGCAGTCGGTGTGGAGCGTCCTCCTCGTGCTGACGGGCAGCGCCGACGCGCTGGGAAGGTACACCGGGTTCGCCGTCGTCCTGTTCGCTGGTGTCGCGGTGGTCGCGCTGTTCGTGCTCCGGGCGCGGGAGCCGAACACGCCCCGACCCTTCAAAGCGCTGGGTTACCCGATCGTCCCGGGGATCTTTGCCATCGCGAGCCTTCTCATCGTCGTGAACGCGCTCGTCAGGGATCCACGGACATCCGGCGCCGGGCTCCTCATCATGGGCGCCGGGATTCCCCTCTATCTCTGGTTCCGGCGCGGCGGGCGCGCCGCGGATCACCGCGGATCAATGCGCTAGACTACGGATTCCCCGATCCAAGCTCACCTGATCTCACGGATCCTTCAGCGCCCCTGGCATTCAACGCTACGGTGTCTTGATAACACCTTGAAAGCCGTAAGCGTCGTCCCACTTGCCCACCGTTCTGATATCTACTGCTCGGCCCCCGAACAGCGTCCAGAAAGCTCCTTCGCTGAACGTAAAGACTTCCTCCAGCACGGCTCCGCCCCAGCAGAAGATAAAGAAAGATTTGCAGACTGATCTACTGAAGACCAGTGTCGTGGTATCTGCGGTACTGATACTAAGTGTCGTTGGCGCGTTACCTACATGTGCCTCCCACTGCCGTCCCGGAACCGCGCAATTTCTGCTGTCGGAGCTCCGATTCCGACGGGCGATCCCTCTGTGTTCGTGAATCGGACGACTGCCATCGTCGGAGGCAATGGGGGAGTAAGCCCCTCGTCGCGGATGGTGACCTGAAGGCCGGCCTGGGCAACGTGGGCCCGCCCTTCCGCGACGGCGAACGTATAAGACGTCTTGGTTGGATTGCGTGCTTTCCAGGAATAGACATTCCCGAAGCCGGATCACGGACCTGGCAATGAGGATAGCGGCAACACTTCCAAATTAGGTGTGCACGCTGGGGCTGGTCCGTCTGGTGGTCACGGAGGCAGGACGTTGATCATCACGGATGTACCAGCCAGTCCGTTGTGGTGGGCGAGCCGTGGGAAGCGGACAGCGAACAGGTGGCGAGTATACGCCGGCGAATTGCTGAGCCACGCGGCTTGCCTTCGGCTCCAGATCGGAATAGAATCGGGCTATGCCTGAAACCCATGCCGAATCCAGGCGTGGTCCGGCCGCCGACGTCCGGCTGCTCGCCGTCGAAGCCTGGCGCCGGGCGGACGCCATGGGGCTCCTGGACGAAGACGGATACGCAGGGCGCCAGCTCGACCGTGGAGCGATGACGCGTCTCTTCAATCGCGTGCGCGCCGCAGGGATCGCGCGCGGGCCGGCGCTCCGGCTCGACAACGTCGAGACGCCGTCGAACGAAGATCTGGCGTCGATGCTGCGGCTCGTCATTGCCGCACTCGAGGCGTCGCCCGTCGCCAAATACGAGTGGCCAGCGGTGGCGCGCGTGTTCGAGCCCGAGCGACTCGCGGAGCTGCTCGGCATCTCGCTTTCGAGCCTCCGCAGGTACCTTTCGGGGGTGCGCGACACGCCAGACGACGTGGCCGCGCGGCTGCATCACCTGGCGCTCATCGTGGGCGATCTGGCGGGCGCCTACAACGACGTCGGCATCCGGCGCTGGTTCGATCGGCGCCGCTCGGCGCTCGCGGGCCGATCGCCCGCCGCGCTGCTTGCGGGCGAGTGGACCCCTGAAGAGAAGGGGCCACAGCAGGTGCGTGCGCTCGCTCAGTCGCTCACGGCGCTGACGGCGACATGATCGTTTTCCGGCAGGCGGACCATCGCTACCCCTTCCTCTGGAGCAATCCCGCCCAGCCGCCCGGACGATGGCATGGGGAAGGAGAAGGGCCGGCGCACTATTTCGCCGACACGCCCGACGGCGCCTGGGCGGAGTTCCTGCGGCACGAAGAGATCACCGACGCCGCCGACTTGCCGACAATCCGCCGCGCATTGTGGGCGGTGGAGATTCCTGATGAGCGCCCGACGGTCGTGTCGCTGCCGGCAGCTGTGCTGACGGGCGGGGTGGAGACCTACGGCCGGTGCCAGGCGCACGCGCGCGATCTTCGAGAGCGTGGCGCACGCCGTCTCAGCGTGCCTTCGGCTGCGCTCATGCCGGGCGGAGCTACGGGGCGCGAGGTCGCCGACGGCATCGAGCGGCGGGCTCCGCCGCGGGACGGTCGCGTCATCGTACTCTTCGGATCGCCCCAAGGGCTGATCGGCTGGAAAGCTGTCGAGCGGGGAGGCCCGTCGGAAGATCTGCTGCCGCGTGTCAGGTACTTTCCTTCCTGAGGGCCCACAACGTCGCGAGCGCCAACGCGCCGTCCGACGCGGCGAAGAGCAGAAACGCCTGAGGGGATCCCCGAAAAAGATAGTCGAGCACGAAGATCAGCGCGCCGCCGCCTTTCAGCAGCGGACCCATGACCCACATGTAGCCGCGATACGCCCGCGGATCCCGATAAGGGAGCAGGTAGCCAGTCGCAACCGCGACGAGAAACATCCCGTTCAGATTGGCGTTGATGACCGGCGAGGGCGGCGGAGATCCGAACCAGCCGGCCACTTGAGAAGGAATCGAAAGAAGAAGGGCCCCTACGACGAAGTCGTAGAGGCCCGAGATGGCCGCGATGATCGACAGCCGCCGATCGGAAGACATCGGCGACTATTGTAACCAGCCTGCGCTATTGCACCGCCTTCAGGTCGCCGTTGTAGGTGACCGTCTCCGACGGCGCGATCATCACCTCGAACGACAGCGTCTGATGGCCTGGCGCTCGAATCTCGATCCGGTGGCCGCCCGCCTTGAGCGTCAGCCGCTGGAACACGCCGTCGTACTGGTCGACCGTGCCTGAGAAGTAGCCGTCGACGTATACCTGCGCGTCGCGCGGCTTGACCTTGAGGCGCAGCTTGCCGTAGTCGCCGTAGTAGCTGCTGCCTGAATATCCGCCGGAGCCGTAACCGCCGGAGCCGTACCCGCCGTACCCGTACCCGCCGTACCCGTACCCGCCGGAGCCATAGGGGTAGCCGTAGTAGCCATACGGCGCATAGCCCCACCACCAGGGGTCGTAATAGAACGCGCCGAACCCCCAGTAGCCCGGATAGTAGAAGCCGCCGTAGTACGGATAGCGCGGGTAGTAGTAGCCACCGCCCCCCGGCCTTCCCGGCACGCGCGCGCGCGGAACCGCGCTGGTGAGCGGCGGACGATCGCCACGTGGGCGCGCGTGCTGCGGCGCTTCGCGGTTGGCCTCAGCCGCCGTCGCGCCTGCGCCGGTCGGTGCGTGGCGCGTTCTCGTCCTCGACCCGGAAGAGGATCTCGGCGAAGAAGAAGAAGAAGAAGACGACGAAGACGAAGGACCGGCGGACGTGCCTGCCGGCGGATGACGACGCTGAGGGGCGCTGCTGCGGGCAGCGGCGCGATCGCCACCGCCGGAGAACCCGCCCGACGTCGGTCCCGGCGCTGCGACAGACGTCGAGTCGCCGCCCGAGCTGCCGCCGGCGCCATTCCCGCCGCCGTGCCGGTCGCCGCCGCCACCGCCGCCGCGAGACACGGCGGCGCCGCTACGATCGCCACCATGCCTCGGGCCTTCGGCCGGCCTCCCCTGCGCAAACGCGGCAGTCGAGGAAAAGGCGAGCAGCAGCAGGGCGCTGGACGTCAGCTTCGCGGCTTTCATGACGCGCTCCTTAACAGGACGGATCGGCATGGATATCATTGGTTCAAGCAACTCCATTGCCACCGGAGCACGCGCGGAATTGGCTGGAAATACGCGTGAATTTCATTATACCGCTTCAAATGGCTGTCCCCGGCGACGAGCCGGACGTCCTCGTTTCCGTACGTGCTAGTATCGCGAAAAGTGCTCCTGGCCACGACTGTTCTCGCCGTCCGGCACAACGGCCGCGCCGTGATGGCGAGTGACGGGCAGGTCACGTTCGGCTCGACGGTCGTCAAGCAGAGTGCTCGAAAGATTCGCCGGCTGTACAACGATCGAATCCTCGCCGGGTTTGCGGGCTCCGCGGCGGACTCCTTTGCGCTCTTCGCGCGGTTCGAAACGAAGCTCGAGCAGTATCGCGGCAACCTCGAGCGCTCGGCGGTCGAGCTCGCCAAGGACTGGCGGACCGACCGCGTGCTCAGGCGGCTCGAAGCGATGCTGATCGTCCTGGATCCCTCGGTCACGTTTCTCCTGTCCGGCACCGGTGATCTCATCGAGCCGGACGATGGGATCATCGCGATCGGATCGGGCGGGCCGTACGCAATGGCGGCGGCGAAGGCGCTGGCGCGCCACACGTCGCTCGACGCGCGCACGATCGCCGACGAAGCCATGAAGATCGCCGGCGGGATTTGTATCTACACGAACAGCAACGTCACCCTCGAAGAGATCTGACGGATAGATGCCTATCTACCTTCCTGAGACGACCTCATCGCGCGTGGAGGCGCTCACGCCGAAGCAGATCGTCGCCGAGCTGGACAAGTACGTCGTCGGGCAGAAGCAGGCGAAGCGCGCGGTCGCGATCGCGCTGCGGAACCGGATGCGCCGGCAGAAGCTCGCGGGCGAGATGGCCGAAGAGGTCGCGCCGAAGAACATCCTGATGATCGGCCCGACCGGGGTCGGCAAGACGGAAATCGCGCGCCGGCTAGCAAAGCTTGCGCAGTCCCCGTTCCTGAAAGTCGAAGCGTCGAAATATACGGAAGTCGGCTACGTGGGCCGCGACGTCGAGTCGATGATCCGCGACCTCGTCGAGATTGCCGTTGAGCTGATGCGCGAGGAGCGGACCGCCGAAGTGCGCGAGAAGGCGAGAGTGAGCGCGGAGGAGCGGCTCCTCGACCTGTTGCTGCCGCCGGTCCCGGCTGGAGCGCCGGACGCGGGATCCGCCGGCGGTCCGTCGCCGATAGAGGACCCCCGGGCATCGTACGCCGGCGACTCCCGGGCTTCGTACCAGAAGACGCGGGACAAGCTCCGGGAACAGCTGCGCGCCGTGCGGCTCGACGATCGCCAGGTCGAGATCGACATTCGGGAGAAGGCGTTTCCGTCGTTCGAGATCATCGCCGGGTCGTCGGTCGAGGAGATCGACATCAACCTCAAGGACATGCTGCCGGGGATGTTCCAGGGCCGGACGCGGCGGCGGCGGGTGCGTGTGCCGGAGGCGCTCGAACACCTCTCGCACGAGGAAGAGCAGAAGCTCGTCGACATGGAGTCGGTCTCGCGGCTCGCGGTCGAGCGCGTCGAACAGGCCGGCATCATCTTCCTCGACGAGATCGACAAGATCGCCGGCCGCGAGACCACGCACGGACCGGACGTCAGCAGGGAAGGCGTGCAGCGCGATATCCTGCCGATCGTGGAAGGCACGACGGTCAACACGAAGCACGGGATGGTACGGACCGACCACATCCTCTTCATTGCCGCCGGGGCGTTCCACGTCTCGAAGCCGTCGGATCTCATCCCCGAGCTCCAGGGCCGGTTTCCGATCCGCGTCGAGCTCGAGGCGCTGGGCCGCGAGGACTTCGTCAGGATTCTCACGGAACCGCGAAGTGCGTTGATCAAGCAGTACGTCGCGCTGCTCGACACGGAAGGGGTTGACCTGCGTTTCACTGACGACGCCGTGGCGCGGATCGCGGACTTCGCGGCGGTCGTCAACGAGCGGACCGAGAACATCGGGGCCCGCCGTCTTCACACGGTCATGGAAAAGCTGCTTGACGAGATCTCGTTCGACGCGCCGGATCTCCACGACAAGTCGATCGTCATCGATGGCGCGTACGTCGATCGCATGCTCGCCAGCATCGTCCGCGACGAGGGGCTGTCGCGGTACATCCTGTGAGGCGCCGGAAAAGGGGACAGTCACCTTTTTACGATTTCCGAAAAAAGGTGACTGTCCCTTTTTTGGTCGTTGCATGCCTCGCGTGCGGGAAGAAGGGGCCTCCCCTTGCGCCGCTTCGGCTCGCACCGGCCGTCATCAAGGATTTGCAGGCGCGCAGATCCGCCGAGTCGGTCCGCGTCTCCTTCACGGCCCCAACGACGAATGACGATGGCTCGACGCCCGTCGATCTCGGCAGAGTCGAGGTGTATGCGTTGACGGTCGCCAAGGCGGACGAGGCGCCGACGGGCGACGAGTTTTTCAAGCAGGCGAAGGTGGTTGCCACGGCCGACAAGGTCGTGCCGGGCGAACCGGCGGCGGTCGCCGAAACGGTTGAAACGCGGCCGGCGCCTTCACCGGTCCGGATCTACGTCGCCGTCCCATTGAGCGCGCGCGGACGCCGCGGCCAGCCGTCGCAGCGCGCCGTGGTCAGCCTGGCGGCGGCGCCTGCGCCCGTTGGCGCCCTCCGCGCGACGCACGACGCCAAGGCGATCACGCTCGAGTGGCTGCCGGCGGTACCTGATCCTGCCGGCTACAACGTGTACGAGATCGCCGCGAAGCAATCGGCCCCCGTCTCCGGCGCTCCGCTGAACGCGGCACCACTGAAAGCGCCGAAGTTTGCCGACGAGCGCGTGGCGTTTGGCGTCGAGCGCTGCTACGCGGTGAGCGCGGTTGCCGCGATCGAAGGGGGCACGATTGAGAGCCAACGGTCGGAGCCTGCGTGCATCACCCCACGCGACACGTTTCCTCCATCGGCGCCGGCGAATCTCGCCGTCGTGCCTGGCCCGGGCGCGATCAGCCTGATCTGGGATGCCGTCAGCGCGCCGGATCTCGCGGGCTACCTGGTCTTGCGCGGTGAGGCGCCCGGTGAGAAACTGGCGGCGCTCACCCCGGCGCCGATCCGCGAGACGACGTATAGAGACGAGAGCGTGAAGCCCGGCGTACGATACGTCTACGTCGTCGTCGCCGTCGATACGGCGACGCCTTCGAACGTGAGCGCTCAGTCCGCGAGGGTCGAAGAAGTTGCCCGCTGATTCGCATCGCATTTACCGCGTCGAGCACGAAGGGACGACGACATACGCCGTCGAGCGCGGCGGCACGTGGCGGCTCGCCACAGGCTCGCCGTTCGAGGCGACTGGTCTCAAGGAAACCGACCCGTTCGATCCGTCACGCGCTCGCGTGGTCGCTCCGGTCGTGCCGTCCAAGATCGTGGCCATCGGCCTGAACTACAAGGACCACGCGGCGGAGCAGAACAAGCCGCTGCCCAAGGAGCCGATGATCTTTCTCAAGCCCTCGACGGCGGTGGTAGGCCCGGGCGAGCCGATTCGCGTCTCGCCCGAAATGGGGCGTGTGGATCACGAGGCGGAGGCAGGAGTGGTGATCGGCCGCCGCGCGTATCGCGTGCCCGCGTCGCGCGCGTACGAGTACGTACTCGGGCTGACGTGCGTCAACGACGTCACCGCCCGCGAGCTGCAGAAGAAAGACATCCAGTACACACGCGCGAAGGGTTTCGACAGCTTTGCGCCGATGGGGCCGTGCATTGCGGCCGGGCTTGACGCCCGCGACGTCGCGGTCGAAGGATGGGTGAATGGCGAGCGGCGTCAGTCCTCGTCGACGCGCGAGCTGATTTTCGACGTCCCGACGCTCATCGCGTTCGTTTCGTCGGTGATGACGCTGCTCCCCGGTGACGTCATTTCGACCGGTACTCCGGCGGGCATCGGTCCGATCAAGCCGGGAGACAACGTGACCATCAAGGTCTCCGGCGTCGGCGAGCTCTCGAACCCAGTGGAGGCTCTATGAAGTTGTTCATCGACACAGGCAACCTGAAGGAAATCGAATCGCTGGTGACGCTCGGGATCATCGACGGCATCACGACGAATCCTTCGCTCCTCGCAAAGGAAAGCGCCGACCCGCGGGATATCCTGAAGAAGATCTGCCGCACCGTGCTCGGTCCCGTCAGTGCCGAGGTTGTGGCGACGGATACCGAAGGGATGGTCCGCGAGGGGCGCGAGCTCGCCGCCATCGACGAGCACATCGTCGTCAAGGTGCCGTTCACGAAGGACGGCGTCAGGGCGTGCCGTCGCCTCGCCGATGAGGGAACGCGGGTGAACGTCACGCTCGTGTTCTCCCCGACGCAGGCGCTCATCGCGGCGAAGGTCGGGGCCAGCTATGTCAGCCCGTTCGTCGGCCGGCTCGACGACATCGCCACCGCCGGGATGGAGCTCGTCCGACAGATTGTGGAGATCTACAACCAGTACGATTTCCCGACCGAGATTCTCGTCGCCAGCGTCCGGCACCCGATTCATGTCGTCGAAGCCGCACGCATGGGCGCCGACATCTGCACGTGCCCGGCGACCGTGATCGAGGCGCTGTTCAAGCATCCGCTCACCGACATCGGGCTCGAAAAGTTCCTCAAGGATTGGGAGAAAGCCCAGGCCGCGCGTGTCTGACCGAGAGACATTGACCGACCTCGAGCGGCGGGCCGAGCTCGGCGGCGGCGCCGAGCGCCTCAAGCGCCAGCACGACGCGGGAAAGCTGACGGCCCGCGAGCGCATCGACCTCCTTTTCGACGCGGGCACGTTCCAGGAGATCGACAAGCTCGTGACGCACCGGTGCCGGGATTTCGGAATGGAGGCCGAGATCATCCCGGGCGACGGCGTCGTGGCCGGCCTCGGGCGCATCGAGGGCCGCCCGGTCTATGCGTTTGCGCAGGACTTCACAGTCTTCGGAGGGTCCCTGTCGGAGACGAACGCCGCAAAGATCGTGAAGATCATGGATCTCGCGATGAAGATGGGCGCTCCGGTCGTCGGCCTCAACGACTCGGGCGGCGCGCGGATCCAGGAGGGTGTCCTCTCGCTCGGCGGCTACGCCGACATTTTCCTGCGCAACACGCTCGCGTCCGGCGTCATCCCGCAGATCTCCGCCATCATGGGGCCGTGCGCCGGCGGCGCGGTGTATTCCCCAGCCATCACCGATTTCAACATCATGGTGGACGGCAC
>DATAFJ010000059.1:0-7647 GCA_036257535.1 Vicinamibacterales bacterium
GTCCGCATCCGTAAGGCCCATCACGCCGGCCTCATCGTCGCCTCCCCGGACGGCAACCGCGTCGTCGAGCTGCTCCGGGGATACACCGACCGCTTCTACGTCGACTTCCACGCCTCGGCCCCGCCACCGGAACGCCCAACCGACTGATATCAGGCCGCTTAGGCCATCCGATCCGCACGATCCGACAGGAAACGAGTGGAAGGCACCTTCGCGCGAAAGGTGCCATCCACCTTTTAGAGTGGAAGGCACGAAATCTGTCAGTTCTGCGCCACAACTGTAGGCGGCTCATCACGCAGAGCGTTGCTGGTAAGGGACTTCCGCCGCTCGGCTCCCGGTACGCCCCTTGCCGCCCCGGGAACGCACCCCGGTGTTTTCAGGAAGGGTGTGTATGACGCGGTGTACGAAGTGCGAGCGGCTGATTCTGGAGCCGGCAACGACGTGCGGTGTGTGCGGCGCCGCCGGCGCCGTCGATGTCCCGACCGTGACGCAGGACGCGGGGGCGCTGCCAATGGTCGCCCCGCGGGCACCGGAGGCGGCCCCCATCGCGTCGGTTGTACGGGCAGTTCCGGTAATTCCGCCGTCACGCCCTGTGGTCGCTCCGGCACCGCCTGCGCTCCCGACGCCTCCGGTCATGCCGGTCGCAGCTCCGGCACCAGCTCCGGCTGCGGCAGCAGCTCCGGCTCCGGCACCAACTACGGCTCCGGTGACCGCGGCGCCTGCGGCACTGGCGGCAGTGCCTCCGACACCGGCAACACCAGTTCCAGCAGCCGTCGCAGCGGCCCCGGCGCGAACCTCGAATCGACGCATGCTGCTCGCTGCCCTCCTCGTCGTGGCGGGAGGCTCGCTGACGTTCGCCATGCTGAGGTCCTCGACGCCGGCCGTTCCGGTGACCGCGCCAGCCGCCACGAACAACCCGGCCGCGCCGAAGGGAGCGGCACCGAAGCCGGCCAGGTCGACGAGTGCAGCAGTCCACGTGCCGTCGAAATGGAACGCCGCGAACCGCGACTGGCTGGCGAACGCGAAGAGAGGCGTCGCCTTCGAGCTGCGCTCGCTCAACAAGGTGGCGATCTGGCAGAGCATCGCGCAGCCGATCCTCGTCGTGCGCTGTGAGGCCGGCCGCATGCAGACGTTCGTCTATACAGCCTCGGCGCTTCAGATGGAGGCGATCGACCAGAATCACGCCGTCAAGGTCAGCTTCGACGGTGAACCCGAGTCGAACGAGCGGTGGGCGGATTCCTCCGAGCACGACGCGCTCTTCGCTCCCGACGCGGCCGCCTTTACTCGACGTCTCGCGGCCTCACAAACGCTCAAGATCAGCTACATGCCCCACAACGCTTCGCGCGCCGTCGCCCAGTTTCAGACCCACGGCCTCTCCGACCTGCTCGAGCCGGCGGCGAAGCAGTGCGGGTGGACGAAGTAGAACCTGGTCCGATTCGCAGGTGGTCTCCGGCGCCAGCCGGAACTTCCGTGGTTACAATAGGCGCGCACCAGGCGCGCCCATGACTCTCCGCAGTCCACTGATCCTCGACTCTCGTTCTGGTCACGCGCGTCGTTGCGCGATGCCTCGATCGACGGCACTGCGTCGCACGTCACCGTCAATTTCAAGCTGACCTAGTTTCCATTTGGGAGAACCATGATGGAACGACGAACCTTCCTCAAGTCCCTGGCCGCCGCGCCGGCCCTGATGCTCCTGCGCCCGCGATTCGCCGAGGCGCAGCTGCCCAAAGCCAAGATCACGCGGGTCAGAATTTACACGCCGCCGAACCTCAACCCGCTCTTCAACCAGAGCAACATGATCTGCACGGTCGAGACCGACATCGGGATCACCGGGATCGGCGAGGGCGGATCGAAGGACACGCTCGAGCAGTGCGCCGGCACGCTCATCGGCAAGGACCCGTTCCGGATCGAGGCGATCTGGCAGGAGATGTTCATCGCATGGTTCTACCCGCCGGGTCGCGAGAAGACGCACGCCATGGGCGCGATGGATCTGGCGCTCTGGGACATCAAAGGCAAGGCGCTCAAGATGCCGGTGCACGAACTTCTCGGCGGCACGGTGCGCAACTACTGCGAGTGCTACGGCACGACGTTCATGCCGCCGCCGGCAGCGGGCGCGAAACCGCCCACGCTGCGCGATCGCGCGAAGGCCGCGATGGACGCCGGTTATCGCGCGTTTCGCATGGGCGCTGCCGATCTGCCGATCGGCAGCGTCTACAACACGCGCGAGGCCGTCAACCGGGTGATCGCGCAGTGCCGCGAAGTCCGCGACGGCGTCGGGCCCAACGGCGACTGGTGCATCGACTTCCACCAGCGCTTCGACTTGAACGACGGCGCCCGCGCCTGCCGCGGCATCGAAGAGTTCCAGCCGTACTTCGTCGAGGACCCGGTACGCGACGAGCACGCGCTGCAGGATCTCCCGAAGCTCCGGCAGATGACGACCGTCCCGTTGACCCACGGCGAGGAGTGGGGCCACCGCTACGACTTCAACAAGCTCGTGGAGAACCACGACATCGACTACATCCGCGCGACGCTCCCCAATGTCGGCGGCATCACGGAGATGATGAAGATCGCGGCGATCTGTGAAACGCACGCGGTCGGGATCGTTCCACACTTCACCGGTCCGATCGCGACGGCCGCGCTCGTCAACTGCCTGTCGACGTTCTCAGGGCCGGTGATGATGGAGTACAACTTCGGCGGCCGTCCGATCGACTATCTCCCCGAGTGCCTGGAGTTCAAGGAGGGCAAGGCCTACACCAACCAACGGCCGGGGCTGGGCGTGACGATGGACATGACGAAGGTCAAGCAGATCGGCGAGGTGACGCAGCCGGGCCGCCAGAACTTTTTCCGGCGTCCGGACGGGTCGCTGACGCACTGGTAGGTCGCTGGCGTGCCGGGACGAGGCCGGGAGGGAGCCCGCGGGCCGCGCGCCTCAGTGCACGATCGGGCCAGGATCATCGTCCCACTCGAGATGCGGGACCTCGAGCGCCTTGACGGCTTGCAGAGCGAGCTCGAGCGCACCCTCGGGCGTGGAACATTTTTTCGAGCGCAGATCCTTACGCACTCGTCGTAGCTCGCGCAGCACGCGCGCGCGGTCGAATCGCTGGCCTTCACAGTGATCGCAGTAGCTCATCGTCCTTCGTCACTCCAGCATCAATCTTATGCGCATTGAGGATATCGTGGCGAACCGAGGTCTCGACCTGATCTCGCACTCGGGCCGCCACGCCACGCGCCGCGGCGCCTGGAGTTCACCCGGACCTGGCCGTCATCAGCCGTGCGCCAGCGTCCGCCCAGGACACGCCGGGGGCCGGCCGAGCCGTCACCCCGCTGAGCCACGCCCGCGCCTTCTCCGCGAGCAGCCGCCACTCGCCCTCGGCGTCGCGCGCATGCTCCTCGAGCCACGCCAGTGCGAGCGCCGTCGCCCACGCTGTTCGGGCCTCGTCCGCGTTCCCGGTTGCATCCGCCAACGCGGCTTCGAGCTCGGCGAGGTCGTGACCGATCGCCCGAGCAAGCTCCGGCGTGAGCTCCCACGATCCGTCGGCGCGCTGCAGCGACACCACACGAATCATGTCCGTCGCGAACCGCTCCGCGGACGTGAGGCGCGAATCGGACGGTCGCGTTTCGCGCCTCCAGGTGCGAAGCCGTTCCAGTCCGCGCATCATTGCTGCCGCTGAGAACCCTAGCGACGCAATCATCGGCGCCGAAGAGGCGTCCCCCGTGTCACCGTCGTGGTCCCGACCGGCGGCACTTGCCCGCGAGAGCAGCACACCTGCCGACGTATCCGTGATTGACCCAACTCGCATCGCGCGTCCGGGGCGGACGCCGGCCTCCAAACCTGCCCAGCCGGCGGTCAGCGCAATCGGAACGCGTCGAAGTTGCATGTCACCCACGACCGGCGTCTCGCGGCGTTCGATCGCAACAAACGAGGTCTCGCGCGAGATGAGGCCGTAGCGCAGGCTCAGCTCTACTATCTCCCTGCTCACGACGGTGGCCTTACGTTCCCGTTGGCGCGAGCCGCGGGCGCTCGTCCACTCCGGGCTCTCCTCGAGCTCGCGGATGCGAGCGCGCGCCGCGAGCGTCGCCACGGTCCGGCCGTCGACGATGCGTGAAGGATCGAACTCGACGTCGAAGGTGACCGGCCCTGACGGCGAAGTCGCCGTGAGCTGTACTTTCGTCGGCGTGCGGCCGGTCGACACCTCTTTCACGAACGCATAAAGGAGCAGTCGCCCTCCGGCGAACACCGGCGGGATCACGGCAGGCGCCTGCGTCGTGTCGAGCCCACCCCACGAGGCACGTACGTCGGTGAGCGCCGGCGACAGGAGGCGAGCGAACTGCCGCACCACCTTGGGCTCGATCCGCTCGCCCGGATGGATGAATTCCGCCGACCCGCCGCCGGCGCGAGCGAGCCCGTTGACGAGATGCTGGCTCGAGCCGGCACCGATGCCGAACGTAAAGACCCGCGCGTGCCCGGCATGGGTCCGGGCAAGCGCGATCACCGCGTCAGTGTTCGTGACCTGGCCGTCGGTCATCACCACGACCTGGTGTGTGCGGCCCTCGTGACGCGGCTGCTCGAGCACGAACGCGAGCGCGGGGAGGATCTCCGTCCCTCCCAAATTCGCTGACAGTGCGCTGACGTGCGCGGTCGCCTCGCCGAGGCTCGTCTCGTCGTAGGCACGTGGGTGCGGGAAGAGGGCCTGGTACCTGGATCCGAAGCCGACGATGTTGAAGGTGCAACCGGGGATCATCGAGCGCAGGCACAACTGCAGCGCGTTGCGGACTTCGTCGATCGACGTGCCCTCCATCGAACCGGATCGGTCGACGAGGAACGTCACATCGCACGGCATGGTCTCTTGACCGAGCTGAGGGACCAACGCCACGGCGACCGCCTGACCGCCGTTGTCGTCGCGCTCGATCCACGCTTGTGGCGTGTCGAGGCCTTCGCACTCGACCGACAGTACGAAGTCCCGATCGAGCGGGGCGTCGCGCTGTGATAGCGCGACCGTGGCCGAGTGCCCGTTCATGGCCACGCTCGCGGGATGCGACGGCGATTCGACGCGCGTGATGGCGCCGGCCATCGCGAGTCGTACCGTCAGGTTGAGGCCGTACGGAACGGTCCAGGCGATCGGCGGGTTCAGCGTGTCGGAATCCGGACGTCCGACCCCCCCGTGATCCGCGGCCGGCGCGTAGCGCGGCGAGACCGTCGTGGGAATCGAGAACCGCAGTCCCTTGCCCGCAACCGTCAGCTCAGTGACGTAGGTGACCTTCAACAGGACTTCCTTGCCTGGGGGCAGGTTCCCGACACTCGCCTGGAAGACATCGGGCCGCTCCTCGTCGAGCAGGAACGCGCCATCTCCTCGCTCAATCGCATCGTCGTAGGCACGGAACGCGTCTTCGCGTTCTTTGACTTCCCCGACGACGAGCGTGCCGTCGATGATGGCTTCGAAGCCGCAGACCGCCGCGCCCTCTTCGAGCGGGAAGAGGTAGACCGCCTCGATTGGATGCGATTCGCGGTTGACGTAGCGCTGCGAGACTGCGACGCGTGCGCAAAAGCTCGAGATCTCCGCCTCGACCGAAACGCCAGCGAGCGCGACGTGCGCCGCGTCGGCGGTAAAAAGACCCGACCGGGCGGTGGTGGTCTGTTCTGTCATCGTGTCCTCATTTGTTGTCGGGGAAGACCGGGGTCAGAGCAAGGTCAGACTCCACGGTCGCCGGACGGATCGCCGCCCGGAAGATTCTGCCGGCACCAGCCGGCGAGCTCGGCAAGTTTCCCAGGCGACGGAAGGCGTACGTCTCCCGACACATGAAGTTCGACACCAGGCGCGAGGGTGACGCGCCGCCATACCTCGCGCGAGAGCCGTGGTTCGGCCGACGCCGCGCTCAGGGCCTCGACAGGTGCCCTCTCGTCTCCGTGGAGCGCGCGCCGAATCTCTTCGAGCGACTGCCCGGCTTCCTGAAGCGCCTTGACCCGCAGCAATCGATCCAGATGCTCGGGTCCATAGTGGTCGCCGCGTCCGACCCCGAACGGCGTCGGCAGGAGCCCTTCCTGGACGTAGTACCGGACCGTGCGGCGCGAGACGCCACCGAGGTCCGCCAGGTCGCCGATCGCGTAGCGGGTTTCCTCGGGCACGTCACGAGTTATACGACAGTTACTGTCACATTGTCAACTGTCATATTAACGCGGCGGTTTTTCCGGGAAGAATCGGAGGGGTTGCCGACTGGCGCAAGGGCTCGTACTGCCGAACGGGTTGAACCGCTACTAGAGGACTGAGAGACGGGCTACGCGATCGGCACGGGCCGAAACGCTGGTGGCGGCGGCTGCCCTGCTGCGACGGCCGCCTTCAAATCGCGCGCGTGACGGCACTGACCCCGGTACTCGAAGCCGCGGCAGCTGCAAATCACGTCGGCGCCGTCGATCGTGAGCTCGTACTCGACACCAGGCTGGGTCGTGCTGGCAAACCGGTAGCGCTCGACGGGTGGCGCAGTGAGGGCTCTGGCGAGCGTGTCGAGCGCGCGCCTGAGCGCCTCTTTTTCTTCAGGTGTGCGTGCCGCGGTACCGCCGTCGAGCGGCTGGTTCGCGTCGATCTCCCGGCGCGCCTGCCGGAGCAGCCTGTCGACGAGATCCCCGCCATCGCCGGCATCGGGCGACGCGGACAAGCCCGACGAGATCGCGCGCAGCGCGCGCTGCAGCTCGTCGAGAACGTCGCCCGACAGATCGGCCGACAATGATTTGCCGTCGACGACTGCGCTGACGAGCGCGGCCTTCTTGTCGAGCACGCTCTGGACGAAGTCGTCGATCGTGTCGGCCGCGACCATGTAGGTCACGTTGACGGTGCGCGTCTGGCCGATGCGGTAGGCGCGATCCTCCGCCTGCCAGTGGTTGGCAGGCACCCAGTCGAGATCGTTGAAGACGACCTGCGTCGCGGCCGTCAGGTTGGTGCCAATCCCGCCGGCGATGATGTTGGCCAGAAAGACGCGGACGCTGTCGTCGTTCTGAAAGCGAACGACGAGCGCCTGGCGCCTGTCCGCGGGCGTCTTGCCCGTCAGGACGACGGCCGACGGGCCAAACGCGCGCGCGAGCCGCTCCATCGGTTCCTCGAAACAGGAGAAGACGATCACTTTCTCGCTCTGCTCGACTGCGCCGGTCACGAATTCGATCGTCGCATCGACCTTGACCTCGGCCAGCTTCTGCCGGGCCCTCGTCACAGCATGCAGCAGGCGTCCCCGAAGACGACGACGGTCGATGGTCGAGTCTGGCGCGAGGTCGCCCTCGCCGACGAGCAGGTCCACGACCTTTCGCATGTCGCCCACGCCCGTGCCCTTCGGCACCTGCACCGGCAGCCAGGTGCGCAGCTTCGGAGGCAACGCCAGCACCTGATCTTTCGAGCGGCGCAGCATGATGCCGTGCAGCTGCACGGTCAGCTCCTCGATGTTCGACGCCCCGCGCGTCTGCCAGCCGTACTCGTTCTTTTCAGCCGCGCAGTAGCGCTTGGCGAAGCCCAGAAAGCTGCGGCCGAGCGAGTGCCCGACCAGCTGGAGCAGCACGAAGAGGTCGCGCGGCCGGTTCGTCAACGGCGTGCCGGTCAGGAGATAGACGGCTGGGGCACGCCCGCTCTGCACTCCTGCGCGATCGGCGAGCTGCCGCGCGAGACGGCT
>DATAFJ010000068.1:0-4398 GCA_036257535.1 Vicinamibacterales bacterium
GCACGCGACGGCGGACATGAACGTCACGCCGCTCATCGACGTGCTGCTCGTTCTGCTGATCATCTTCATGGCGGCGCTGCCGCTCACGCAGAAGGGCGTCGACATCAACCTGCCGCTCGAAACACGCTCGGCCAACCAGACTACGCCCGACACGAGTCAGATCGTCGTCGAGTACAGCGCCGACCGCCGCCTCGCCGTCAACAAGGATCCTGTGCCGATTGGCGAGCTGGAAACCCGGCTGCGCAACATTTTCGAGCAGCGTAAGGACAAGACGATGTTCGTCGTGGGCGCCGGCACGCTCCGGTACGGCGAAATCGTGGCCGTCATCGACGCCGCGCGCGGCGCGGGCGTCGAGAAGGTCGGCATCGTCACCGAGGGCATGCGCCAGGCCGCCGGCGCGACGCCGAGCACGAACTGACGTTCGCCGGGCCTGGGCATTAGGCACTAGGCATTGGGCATTCCGATTAAGGCCGCGTGGCCTCAGGGCCACGCGGCCTTTTCCTTTTCGCCGGCGTCTAACGTCCTGGTGACAGGAATCCTGTTTGCGGCCGCTTTCAGCCTGGCGGCTCAGGATCCAGTGCGCGTGCTGGATCTCACGCGACGACCGGAAACGATGATGCCTTCCATCGAGGCGCGGAACGTTCAGAACTGCAGGCCTGGAGGACGGGGAGCCGGTCGATCTGGAGGGATCCCGCCCTTCACGATAGCGATCGAGAGGCTCGACAAGGTCGAATATGCAATGGGCGGTGAGATCGTCGTCGACTTTCGGCTGACAAATATTTCGAGGCAGTCTCTACCGATTCCTACCGTGTTACTTGACCAATTCCATGACCCGTCCGAGGGTGAAGAAGCGATTCAGTTTGGTTTTTTGATCATGCTGCGAGATGCAAGCGGGCAAGAACATGACATCACCGGCACTTCTCTGCGGGGGTCGACGAAGTTACCCTACACGACTCTCTCACTCGGTCCAGGAGAGAGCATCAAGATCCACTTCCCGGGGCACATTGTTATTAACGATAGCCCGACAGCGCCGCCCACCGGCGAGGGGCAATTGTTTGCGTCACTCTTGATCGGAGATGGTGAGTGCCGATTTTGGAATCCGGTCCGTTCTAATGCGGTGACCGGAATACGATTCATCGGCCGCTAGCGGCGGCGCACGAAGGACGAAGGACGAAGGACGAAGCGCGAGGACCTCCTGTGAGATCCGGTGTCTAAGGTCGTGAGAGGTGATCATGTCCCGCCTTCAGGCCGACATCAACACGACGCCGCTCATCGATGTGCTGCTGGTTCTCCTCATCATCTTCATGGCGGCGCTCCCGCTGACACAGAAGGGGCTCGACGTCGCCGTTCCGGAGACGCGGCGCCCGACCGATCCGGCGCCGGCTCGCACCGACCCGCAACATGTCGTGCTGGAGTACCTCGCCAGTGGCGAGATGCGCCTCAACCAGCAGCCGGTCGATGCCGGCGGGCTCGGGGCGCGGCTGCGAGACGTGTACGCGTCGCGGAGCGATCGGACGCTGTATCTCATGGGCGACGGCCGCCTTCGGTACGGCCAGATCGTCGACGTCGTCGACATCGCACGCGGCGCGGGCGTCGATCGTGTCGGAGTGGTGACTGAAGGCGCGCGTCAAGCGGAGCGAGGCGTTCGCGACTGACAGACGGCTGAGCCGTTCTCCACAGGACCGCTGCTTGCATCCTCTTCGACGTACGGACGACGCTGGAGGCGCTGGTGCTGGGTTTCTCGAATCCTTCCTCGCTGTTTCGCTCCAGGCTCCACTCGGTGATGTCGGATCTCGAGGGAGTCCGTGAAGGGAAAGCGGACGCGATCCACGACGCGCGCGTCGGCACGCGACGGCTTCGCGAGCTGTTGCCGCTCGTCCTGGACGACGATCGGCTGCAGGGGACGCGACGCCAGTTTCGAAGGGCCGGCCGCGTACTGGGCCGGACACGCGAGCTCGACGTCAGCCTCGAGCTGCTCGATCGGGCCGCCCAGCAGGTGCCGTCGGCGGGCGTCGGACTCGAGACAGTGCGGGACGACCTCGAGCGCGAGCGAAGCGCAGCGCTGCGCGATCTGGTCAAGACTCTGGAACAGATCGACCTCAAGGGCTCGGCAGGCGGCCGTCGTACCCGCGGGCCGCGGCGATGGCAGCTTGTCCTCGCGCGGCAGGTGACTGCCCGGGCCGGGCGGCTTCGCGCGGCCATCGACCACGCCGCCGGCATTCCGTTCCCCAACCGGCTGCACCGCGTTCGGGTCGAGGTGAAGAAGCTCCGCTACTCGCTGGAGCTGTGCCGCGATCTGGGCCGCTGGAACGCGTCGACGGCGATCACAGCGCTGAGGCGGGCCCAGGACGCTCTCAGCGAGCTGCACGACTGGCAGGTCTTCGAGGATCGGCTCGGGCTCAGTCTGATGGGGGCGGCCGCGGACGAGGCGGCGGAGCTCCGGAAGATCAAGCGCGCGGTCGGCCAGGAGATTCAGAGGCTCCACAAGCAGTATCTCGACATGCGTGGGTTGCTGGCCGAGGCCGAGCGAAGCGCCGAACGTGCCGCGCGTGTGGCGGCACTGCCGGTGCCGCTCGCGCGCGTCGCGCCCGGCCTCATCGCCCCCGGCCTCGCGCTCGGCGCCGCGAAGCTCCTCGCGCCTCCGGCGCGGCGCATCTTGAGGCGCGCGGGGTGAGCGCGTCGCTCCTGAACCTTCCGACGTTCCTCGACTCCGGCGACTTCCGTGTCGTCGTCGAATCGCCGCGCGGCAGCCGCGTCAAGCTCAAGGTCGACCCCGATCATGGCGTGGTCACCCTGTCGCGGCCGCTCCCGCTCGGCCTCGCCTACCCGTTCGACTGGGGATTCATTCCCGGCACGTACGCGGCCGACGGCGATCCGCTCGACGCGATGGTGTGCTGGGACGTCCCGTCGTTTCCTGGCGTCGTGATCGTGTGCCGCGCGCTCGGCATGCTGAAGGTGGAGCAGGACAGCAAAGATCGGCCCGGCCATCGGGAACGAAATGACCGCGTGATAGGAGTCCCCGCCTCCGCTCCCCGGCAGGGAGAGCTGAATGCGATCGAAGACCTGCCCGGCCGTGTCCGCGCCGAGCTCGAGAAGTTTTTTCTCGACGCGACCGCCTTCGAACGGAAGAACGCCGTGATTCTCGGGTGGGAAGGGGCGCAGTCAGCCGAAGCGTTGATCCGGTCGAGTGTGCGGACGTCCGTGGCTAGAGAGCTCTCTTCTGCAGGATGATGGCCTCCTCGAGCAGCCGTTCCGCCTGGGCGAGGATCAAGCCGCGGCCCTGACCGTCCGCCTCCAGGCTGGCCTGGAGGCGGAGCAGCAGCATTTTGCAGATGAGCGCCTCGTAATTGTCGGGGGCGGCGCCGAGCGCGCGATCGACGGCCTCGAGACCGCTTCGTACGAGCGCGGCCTTCTGCGGGGCGGACAGGGAGTATCCGCGCAGCGCGCGATCCCACGAGGACGCAGCTCTCGCGAGAAGTTCGCGCTCGCCCTCAGTCGCCGATGCCAGCGGTCTTTTTCTTCTGGAGCTCGACGGCGCGCTGCTGCAGCCGGTTCGCCTCGGCAATCAGGCTGTCGTACTCCTTGCGGTCTTTCGTGAGCTTCGCCTTCTCGCGGAGCAGCAGGTTCTTGAACGCCAGCGCGTCGAGATAGTCGGGGTTCAGCTTCAGCGCCTGATCCGAGTTGCGCAGACCCTCGTTCACGTACTTCGTCTTGTCGGGCGGCGTCAGGCGGAAGTCTTTGTACGCCTTCTCCCAGTAGAAGGCGGCCAGCACCTGGTATGCCTCGGGGTTCTTCGGCTCGCGTGTCGCGCGCTCTTCGAGCGCTTCGATGGTCTTGTCGAACTCACCCTGGCGGTTGTAGTAGCCGGCAATCGTCTGGTAGACCTGCGGGTCGTTCGGCCGCATCTCCTTGGCCTTCTGGAGCGCGCCCTCGGCCTCTTCGTAGCGGCCGGCGTCCTCGTAGATCTTTGCCAGCGCAAAGTAGTTCTCCGGCGCGCCCGGCTCGAGCTCGATGATGCGGCGGTAGGCGGCCTCGGCCTCTTCGGGCTGCGCCAGCTTGTCCGGCCCGTAAGCGGCTGCCAGGTACTGCAGGGACAGGCGCTTCATCTTCCCGTTCGTCTCTTTCTCGGCGGAGACCTTGTAATGCTCGATCGCTTTCTGGAGGTTGGCGTCGTTCTCCGCTTCGCCCTGGCGAGCCGGCTTGTACAGGTTGTCGTAGCTGTTCGCCAGGTAGAAGTGCGCCGCGGCGGTGCAGTCGCCGCCCTCGCAGGGGATGGTGATCTCGGGGTCGAGCGCGAGCGTTTCCTCGTACTTGACGGCCGCCTGCTTGTACTCCTGCTGCTGGTAGAGCACGTTGGCGTCCTTGAAGCTCTTTCTGGCCTTGAGCTCGTTGACCTTC